>JALLOM010000291.1 GCA_027717865.1 Acidobacteria bacterium AH-259-O06
TACCGGGGAAAGGTTTTCCGCAATCGCCGCTCCTATCCGGACGGAGAGATCTATTCCTGCATCGGGATGGCACGCGAGAACGAACGCTTTCCGCCGCGCACCCTGGGAACATGCCGCAGCAACGAGGAATTGAACCGGCTCAAACAACAGGAACTGGAGGCCTTCGTGCGGGCCGTGGAGCCCGGAGCCCTTTACATCCATCACGAGGACCTGGGATATTACGAGGAGACTCAGGTGGAATGGACACTCCGTGACCCGGGATGTCGCCGGCGCTGGCCCAATGACGATCTAAAGGCCCCCGACGGTGGGGCGGGGGGGCTGGCTCACGGCTACAACAAGCTGCTTGACGCCATCTACTCGGTGAAGAATGAAGAGACCGGATACGATGCTTCCAGGGACTGCATCGTTGTCCTGATCTCTCCGGTCTATCAATCTCTGGGGGTCGGAAAAGGAAGGCGCCTTCGCGACTCGGCCCAAGCCTCTCAAGCAGGATGGAACGATGTCATCGAACTCTGGGTCAATATTTTCAAACAACTCAAATATCAGAGCCCGATGATCCAGGGAGGGTTTCGAGAGATGTTCCCCCTGGAGGGGACCGGGGAGAAGTTTTCGCTGGCCCTCCGAAAGAGAATGCAAGAAGAGAACCTGAACTTCGGAACTTATGTGTTTGTGGTGTCGGGAGCCGACTACTACAATTCCGACTCCCCCTTTACGGCTGCTCCGCTGGGCAACGCCAGCTTCGAAGGTACCACTACGTTGTACAACTTCTCCGGCACCTTCGCCCAAGAGCCGCTGCAGCTTCTCAACGGAGAGTACGGCTGGAACATGCAGGCCCGTAATTTCTATCTGAAGCCCACTCAGCAGATCGAAACCGAAAGGCGATTTCGCGACCTGCAGCTCAACCGTGTCGAGCCGGACGAAATTTTCTCCGAGGAGGGCTTCCTGGGCCAGGCCTGCCAAGAACTGTACGGGAAGGAGGCCGGAAGACACTTGTATCAATACTTCCGGCGCTCCCGGGATCAGCAAGAATTTGCTCCCCCCGACTACTACCGGGAAGGTGACGCCCGCTGGACACTCGGGAAGATCTATCCGATGAACACAATGTTCTACAACCTGGCCAACGCTCAAAGGACCTGGGAGAAGGATCTTGCCGATACGGAAATGGGGAAGACTCTCGCTGGTTCCGCCAGCAATGCAGGGAGTCCACCGAATATCTCCAGCGCCGAACTCCATCGCAAGCTAGGACGCGTATGGAGGCTACGCGCCGAAGTGACCAGGGAGGCACTCGCGGATGTGGAAAAAGCCCTGCAGAGCTCCGACCTGAAAACGGGCAACAGGGAAGACTTGAGCCATCTCTCCAAGCGGCTTCAACTCGGATACCGCTTCTCGGATACCGCGGCCGCGCTCCATCAAGCCTATCGATCCTACGAGGACCGCGACACAGCGGCGCAGGCAGGAGCTGTCGAGGAGACTAGAAGGCTGCTTGCTGAAGTCGAGAGCTACATGAAGCAGGCGTTGACGTTTGACATGACCGACCCCGATGGCGGAGACCAGTCTTCGTGGCAGTTCTATGTCGACAGGATTCGGGAAAAGCTCGACACGTTGAGCCTTTGACCAGCTGCCGAGCACCGGAATAGCCTCCCAATCGGCTTGCATTTCCTGAGGATCGCAAGATGCGGAGAAAACAACGGATCTCAATACCTACGCCAGGGAACGCGGGATTTCTCTCATTTTCGGAGGCTATGGGGCCAGCTACGGAATGGCTTACCAAAAAGGTCCACTTTACGAAGAAGGAGCCTATCTGGGAAAGGTCTTCTACAATCGTGAGAGTTATCCCGACGGTCCCGTCTACTCCTGCATGGGATTTCCCGAAGGCCGCAAGGGTGTGGACCCGAGCCAAACGGGGAGCTGTCGAGGAAACGACCAGCTCAATCGTCTCAAAGCCAAGGAGCTGGAGAAATTTGTCCGAGCCGTCGAGCCGGGAGCGCTTTACATCCATTTCGAGGATTTTGGAAACTATCGAGGTACACAAGCCGTCTGGAAGCAGCGCGATCCCAGATGCAGGAAGCGCTGGCCCGACGACGATTTGAGATCCCTCCAAGGCGGCGCCGCCGGACTGGCCCATGGCTATTCGTGGCTGATCAATCGAGTTTCTGACGCCGAATGATCAGGTGCGTTCAATAAAGACGCGTTCAAGCGGCCAGCACCATCAACTGGCCTCCCGACTGTCGGCTCGATTATCCTCTATAACGAGCAGGTTACTGCAAGAAGGGGAACAGGGCTGATTTTGGCGCTGCTGTCTCTGGTGCTTCTCTGGAAAGACAAGAAGGATGAGGAATCTTTCTTGTCGCGTGAGGAGGAAGAATGTATTGGAGAATGATGTTGTTGGCCTTTTTAGCGAACGGCCTAGCTGTGTTCGGATTTAGAGTATTAGCAGATCATCAACTAACGGAGCAGTACAAAAACCAGTACCTAATAATTTGGTATGCTTTCGCCTGCATTGTTGCTACAGCGATTTTCTTGAGGTCAAACACATGGCCTCTGCGACGTGAGATCATAATCGGAGGGATCATGGGGGTGAGCAGTATTGTTGGTCTCTTGTCAATGGCCACTGCTCTTGGATACGGGATGGCGGGCTTAGTGGTCTTTCCAGTCACTATCGGGGGAAGCCTCTTTTGGGTCGCGGCTTTTGGAATTACCTGGTATAAGGAGAAGGTGGGTCGGTATGGATATATAGGAATTATCGTTGGAATCATCGCAGTTATTGTTCTGAGCCTTCCATAAAAAGCTCAAATGCACAATCAGACAGCCGATTTTGTTGCAAAGGCGATTTGGGGAGGATCTTGATTGACTGTACATAATTTGATCCGCTGTGGATCGGGATGAGCCTAATCGATGTGGAACCCTCGGACAAGATCGGAACATCTCCCCCGGCTGCCGTTCGGGATGGGTTTCCATGATGGTTTCCATCTTTTCAGCCCATTTCTGGTAGAGCGGACTCGGGCAGGGTCGTAAAACTTCGTGTCCCCTAACGGATTATTTAGCAGCAGGTTCCGTCACACATTGGTGGCAAACATTGAAAGGCCTGCCACCCAGAAAGGCAGGCTACCCCCTCCCATAAACCAATCCAGATTCGTCTGGGTTTCTCTTGCCTTGGCAATGCCGTAGGAAAAGATACCGGCCGTGAATATCCCGGAAGTACTGCCATCACCATTTTCCGGGCGTCTTATCCCCGTTTGGGCCCATCCCTCTCTGTGGTCGGCCATCCTGTTAGCGGCAGCGGCGTCGCTAGTTTTCTACTTCTACTGGTAGGAAGAAACTGACCCACAGAGCTAACCAACGTGGAGCGCCACCCAGCGACCCGGAATGAAAGTAGTCATTCAGCGCGACAGCATCAGCTCTGGGAATCAAGCTCGACGAGGCTTTCTAACTGCGCTTTCATTTTGGGAGTTTCAGTGATCACATCTACCCCGCATTCGGTGGTTGGTGGACACTCCACATATTCCACCGAAAGAACTCCCCCGTATTCTTCCTCTCGCAGCAAGCGGACGACCCGTTCAAAATCGATCGTGCCCTTCGCTACTGTCTCTACTCGCTTCCCCGGAGCCGCCTGACGGATGTGAAAATGTCTCGCATACCGGTGCAGCGTTTCGATCTCAAGTTGGGAATAACCCTGGTCAATAAAATGAGAATAATCCAAGGTCAGTCCCAGACCCGGGACCTCTTCACACAAACGCCCTGCATCTTCTGGGCCCTGTGCTACAGAAGGCTCACAGGCTTCTATGTTCAAAAAGATTCCCTCGTCCGAAGCCACCCTGCTCAGTTCTGCTAGCTCCTGAGCAGCTAGAGCAAACGATTGTTCACGGCCTAGATCAGGATGAAGCGTTCCAGGAATGAGCATAATGCTGCGACAGCCAACACGCTGGGCGAACTTGACGAGGCCCGGGAAGAGCCGCCTGGTGCTTCTCCGAATCATGGGATCGGGGTGATTGATAGGCTCACCGAAATCCAAAACAAAACATTCGTTCAGTTGGAACTCCCAGGGTTCCAAGACACGGAGCACATACTCGGCCGACTCAACAGGATCTTCTGCCGCCCGGCGAGGGTCAACTTGGGCGTTTTCGTTACTGCAGACGCCCAGATCCATCACTTTGAATCCAAACCCTGCGACAATGTCTGCTGCTTCCTCCAAGCTTCGAGGCCCAAA
>JALLOM010000292.1 GCA_027717865.1 Acidobacteria bacterium AH-259-O06
TCGTTCATAGAAAGAGCTGTAACTCTCCTTGAACTCTTCCCAGTAGCCCTCCAGGCACTGGTAAAAAGCTGTTTGCTCGGGACAGCGTTGCCGGTAGGTGCCACAGAGTCCCATCCCCTACCCGTAACGCTCGAATTGAAAAACCTACGAGCTCATCCCCTGGCGCGCCGGTCAGTACCCTTATTGAGGCTGAAATTGCAGTCACTGCCCCGTCGGCACCAGCCGCTTGAGTTCTTCGAACCAGTTGAAGACAACGATCAATTCGGTCGGTGCGGATGCTTCCTCTGTCTGCCCGCCTACCTTCATCATCGGGAAGCGCTGTCCGTCGAGGGAAATGTCGTAGTACTGAAATCAGAGACTGAATGAGCTGCTCACATACATTCCGTCAACAACACTCCAAGAAGAATCATCAACGTCCTCACTCCAAGGGGGTAACAGGTAGGGTTGTGAACTGCCCGGCTTCGGAACCTACTTCTAAGGCTGTCGCAGCCACATTGCCACCCATCACTTCAACCACCAGCGTCCCCTGAAAATCATGCGTGTCGGCATCGGGAAAAAGCTCGTTGATAAACTGGGCCAGGTGCCCGCCGACAGCGAAGTTTTCGATACTCGTCACGCCATTGGCGACCTGTTCACCCTGCGTGTTCCGCAGCGTCAGATTCAGCATGGTAGCCTGGCTTTCCGGATTGTGTATCGCAATTCCGGTATTGATTTCCCCCGACTTCCTTCGCACGGGCGTAATAAAGCCGCCTAGAGGTTGGCTTGCCCCCACTCCGGCAATCCCGGCGCCCGGGCGTACCCACAGAACGAAAGCGAGGGCGGGCGCCCTGACTTTTGTAGCAATCCTCCATTAACGCTCTAGCGGCACAGGCGAATTCCGAATATAATGCAATAGTCTGCTTCCGGGAGATCTGAAATTGAGAATCGCGCTTATCGTCACTCGTGTCAACAGCTATTTGGGCGCCCCTCACTATGTAGCCTCCCTGGCGCGAGCCCTCGCGGTGGAGCACGATGTCACCGTCTTCAGCACGGAGTTCAGAGGGCTGGATGGACAGAGCGTCAAGCACCGACAGATCAAGGGGTTCGGGACGGGAACCCTATTCGATCGGACATTCTCCCTGGACAGCGCGGCGAAACTAAGTGAAGCTCGCCTGAGCGGTAGCGAGAATTTCGATGTCGTAAACTCGCACCATTACGGCACCGCCTTCGTTTCTAACGTCGTCACCTCGCACTACTGTGAGCAGGAGGGCGTCAGGCGGATGCGATTCAATGCACCAGGTCTTGGCTCTGAGCTTACCGGTGAGAAGTTGCTCAGTCTTGCCAAAGCGCAGATCGAGAACGCTCTGTTCGGCCCAATGACCACGACAAATCTGATCGTGCTCTCGGAGGCGATGAAGAGGGAGTTCATTGGCCATCACCAAACCCCCTCCCATCGGATCTTTGTCGTCCACAGTGGGGTGGACCAGACCAGGTTCAGTCCGGCCAATGTGCCTCTCTACCGCGATGTGACGCGGCGGCGGCACTCCCTGGACCCCAACGAGCCTGTCGTGCTCTTCGTCGGAGCCGACTGGGAAAGGAAGGGCTTGGCCCAGGCCATCGAAGCGCTGTCAAGGCTCCACAAGCGCGAGGCCAAACTCCTGGTCCTAGGCAGAGGCGAGGTCCGTATGTATCGCAAGATCGCCGTGGAGCGGGGAGTGGGTGACAGGGTAATATTCGCCGGACAAAGGGAGTCCCAGGAGTACTATGCCGCCGCGGACGTATTCCTGCTGCCCACGCAATACGAGGCCTTCGGTCTATCGATTCTCGAAGCGATGGCAACCGGCCTTCCGGTGGTAGTCAGCAGGAGTGCCGGCGCGTCCGAGCTTCTGCGAGATGGACACGACGCCTTGCTACTGGAGGCGACCCTCTGAGCGGCCTCGAAGCTGCCGCCAAGCTGGAGCTGCTGTTGAGCAGGCAGGAACTGAGGCACCAGCTCGGCCGTCGGGCGCGCGAGACCGCGCTGCAGCATAGCTGGAGCGGGGTTGCCGAGAGGACTGCCGAGGTATACCGTACGATCCTGCACCAGCGGCCCCAGGATCTCAGCGAGGCCGCTGCTCCCGCAGCGTAGGGGTGATAAGCATGCCGCGTGACCTCCCCGTCGGGAACGGCAACCTGCTTGTCAACTTCGACCGAAACTACAATATCCGCGACATCTACTACCCCCACGTAGGTAAGGCCAACCACAGCAATGGCTGTACCTCCCGTACCGGGATCTGGGTCGACGGCCAGTTCTCCTGGCTGAGCTCCTCCGACTGGTCACGACGCATGACCTACGTAGCCGATACGCTGGCTACACTCGTGACCGCCACCAACGATCAGCTTCAGTTAGAGCTGGTCTTTATTGACACCGTCGATTTTCACCGGGACGTCTTTCTCAGACGTGTCGAGATTACAGACCTGGCCAACCGAGCCCGAAACGTCAGGGTTTTCTTTCACTACGACTTCCTGTTTTGGGGCGTGGGAAGCGGGGACTCAATCCACTATTACCCGCAGGACCGTTTCCTGATTGCCTACAAAGACGACTGCTATTTCCTGATGAACGCCTCGGTGGACGGCTCACCCGGGGTATCGAGCTGGAATACCGGGCATAAGGACGAGAGGGGAGACGGTGGCTCGTGGGCGGACGCGGAGGACGGCTTCCTAGAGGAAAGAGCTAACACCTTCGGCGCCGTGGACGGCATCATCGCGGTTGACGTGCCGCAGATAGCGGCCGGGAAGAGCACTCTCTGTTACGTGTGGCTCGCCGCGGCGAGGGACTTGCGGGGCGTGCGGCGCATCGACCAGATAGTGCAACGGCAGACTCCACAGTACTTCGTTGCCCGGACCACCAACTACTGGAAGGTGTGGGTCAACAAAGAGGAAGTGGACTTTCACGATCTCTCAGACGAGGTCGTCAATCTGTATAAACGGAGCTTGCTGATTGTACGTACCCAGGTGGACAACGGCGGTGGGATCATTGCGGCCAACGACTCCGATCTTTCGGTGCTGGTACATGGCCGCGAGACCTACTCCTACGTTTGGCCGAGGGACGGAGCGTATATCGCCAATGCTCTCGACAAGGCTGGTTTTGCCTATCTTGCCACCAAGTTCTATGACTTCTGCCAGGACGTCATTCACTACGAGTCGGATGATACACACCGGGACGGAAGTCACGCCGAGGCATACATGCTCCATAAATACACCCCGGACAAGCTGATAGCCTCCAATTGGATGCCCCAGGCACTGGCGGAAGGTATGGCCCTGCCACCGATACAAGAGGACGAGACGGCACTAATCCCCTACGTACTCTGGCAGCACTACTCGAAGTTCAGGGACATCGAGGCACTCAAGCCCTGGTTCCGCCCGCTGATCATGCACACTGGCAACTTCATGGCTGAATTCCGGGAGGGGAGCACCGGTCTGCCGGCGCCCACGTACGATCTATGGGAAGAGGGCGCCAGTATCTATTCATATACGGTAGCCACCGTGTGGGCCGGACTGACGGCCGCGGCCAAGTTCGCTGACTTGTTCGGCGAATTCACGCAGGCAGACAAGTTCCGCCGTGCCGCCACCGAGATAAGGAGCGCCTGCGACAGATTCCTCTACGACGAGGCCGAAGGACGCTTTCTCAAGAGCATCGCGGTCAAGAGTGACGGCACCATAACGCCTGACAACACCATCGACGCCAGCCTCTACGGACTGTGGTACTTCGGGATGTACGAGCCCCAGGATTCAAGAATCGAGAGCACCATGAAAGCGATTGTAGATGCGCTCTCCTGCCAGACCGAGGTCGGTGGCTTGGCCCGCTACGTCGGCGACCGCTACCACTGGGACGCGGAGCTGGACGATCGTCGCGCCGAGATCCCTGGAAATCCCTGGGTCATAACGACCCTGTGGCTCGCTCAGTATCGCATTGCCAAGGCAACGAGCATCGATGAGCTGCAAGAGGCGCAGCAGGTCATCGACTGGGTCTGTCTGAGAGCGCTGCCCAGCGGGGTCCTGGCCGAGCAGTTCCACCCCTTGACCGGCGAGCCGATGAGCGTCTCGCCGCTAACGTGGAGTCACTCCACGCTCGTCGCCACCGTCCGGGAGTACATCGAGAAGTACGAGAGCCTGCGGAGCTGGCCAGGGTTCGAAAGGCGTAGCGGCGCTCTTGCCACAGCGAATCAAGCCAGGGAAGACG
>JALLOM010000293.1 GCA_027717865.1 Acidobacteria bacterium AH-259-O06
CCTGGCTCCTGTCTCCTGCCTCACGGCACCTTTAACTCCAGCCGGTGTAGATGATGGGTGTGAAATTGAAAGGCCTGGTATAGTTTTTCAGTTCCGTATCGAACATCTGGAGTGAAGTCGTAACTCCAGGTTTCGTTCTCGAGCAGGAGGGGAATCTGTGTGCCCGAGGGCGCATCCGGGGACAGACGAATAAGGTTGGTTCTATACTTCGCACTGGTCCACTCCAGCTGTTTCTGCTCCTGAATATCAGCCACTTCGGTAATCCACCGGGACTCCGTGCGCACTTTACAGCGATACCAGTTGTTTTTGTCAAACGGGTCCATGCCTTGAACCATCTTCACCCAAATCGTGGCCTCCTCCCCCGGCTCCAGAACCCCATTGCCGTTCCCTTCCCCTTCTGTCACTTCCGTATCAATTGAGGATCCGCCCCCTTGATTCCCTGCCTGGCGGAAAACACGCAGTTTAGCAGTCCGCCCATCCAGTACCTCGACCGCTGCGGGAGCGGGAATCACTTCAGGAATAATGGCAACGTCGAGGTTCTCTGAGGTTTCATGCCAACCGTCATAGGTCATGTGCAGCTTCAAGCGAGTCGGAGCGAAGTAACCCGCCCCGGATGTAAACCTGGTCTTCAGGTGCTCTGAAACATCGACAAAAGAGGCGGGCTCGATACGGTCAATCACATAGGTGCCTTTCAAGATCTCAACCGTGGGGTATTCGCTGGAGAGAACCAGCTTGACCTCAGTCATCGCTTCGCCCCTGGGGTTGTAAATTCGAATGGGTAAGGCGAGATCCCTCTGGGCGGGGAGATAGAGCTTGTCCTTCGCCGTGAGAGGAAGTAGTACCGGTGGTTGGCTCCCCGTTCCCGGGCCCACAAAACTCAGTTGATGTCCGGAGCCATCGACCGAAAACTGGATTCTTCCTTCCGAGTCGGCCGTGACTTTCCGCCTCCTTGTCTCACCGGTCAACAGGTTGTGATCCACCAGTGTGTAAGTCTGCCCAGCGGTGTAAACAGGAGCTGTCGTGATCGTTATTTGCCGTTTCCTCAGAGGAGGACCATCGGGCGCCCAAACTCGCGTGCTCACCCGCAGCCCTCCCTGGATTGCCTTTTCCAGATAGACAATACCCTTCTTCTCGCCTGGCGCTTCAATGTGGTAGCCCCAGACATCGAATTCTCGACAGGGACTTGCATAACTCCAACTGACCGGTACGTTGTTCAAGGTAGGGTCGGAAAACGCCCTCATGTGAAAATCGAAAGTCTCGCCAATGGAGGTGGCGGCGTGTTTATGAAACTCATCCTGGCGATATTCGAACCTCACTTTATGCGCTCTGGCGTACACTTCACGCGTTTCCTCGTGGTACTGGCTGATATAATCCCCGCTTGCCCGAATCAGCCTCACCCATGTGTGCTGGTGGCTGGAGACGTGATCTTTAGGGCGCCACAGCACCCGGCGGCCCTTGTCACCCACATAAAACTCCGGTCCGGGATTGAACGATGAAGCGCTGCCGATGAGCTGTGGATAACGGGCACTGAGATAAAGACTCATAAAGCCGCCCATGCTCAACCCGGAGGTGGCCCGGTGCCGCCGGCCAGTGAGTGTTCTGTACGTGTTGTCTATATGGCTGAGGAGCTCTACGAAGTAAGCACCGAAGTCATAATTGCCTCCTTCAAGCCTGATGTCCCAAGGACTTCCTCCGTAAAAGCCTGTATAGTGCTCGGCCACATATCCGTCGACAGCCACCACAATCACGTCGTGGCCAGCAATATAATTAACGATTTTCGGCACCGTGTCGGTGCCCTTATCGTAGCGTTCGAGCGTGTAGCGATCGCTATGTCCGTGAAAATAGTAGATGACGGGGTAAGACTTGCCGCTGTTTTCGTACTCAGGAGGAAGAAAAAGCCGGTAGTTCCGATTCTCTTGGAAGACTTCTGAATAGTGGGTGCGATCGTAAAACAGCTGGCGAGCGAGTCCAGACAGCGACAGACCGAGCAGAATAAGGGCGTAAATGGTTAGTTTTATGCTCATATTGGCTATTGGTCTGGCTCCGAAAGAGGTACTGTGTCGCAAAACAGGCCACCTTTCGGTTGGTAGGGGCGACCCGGTGGGTCGCCCGAACTGTGTCGTTGGCGCCAAACGTTCAGCTCGGGCGAGCCACCGGCTCGCCCCTACAGCGAACCTTTTGCGACACCCTCGTCATTTTCGTGGCTCTATTAGAGACTGACCGATGTTCGGAGTTAAGTCGATAATCATTATTTTGACATTTGCTACTTCCCTGGATCCCCGTTGATACCCTTAAACAAGCCCGCCTCTAGCCAGGCTGGCGGTCGAGGCCCCCACTCCCCCTTCGGGCCTATAGACTGGCTCTACAGGACCAAAAGCACTCGACGTCCTTCAAAACTATTTTCCCTTTACTTCCGATCACAAAGAAAAATAATAGGTGGCGTCACTGAGCCTGTCAATTCGGCATCGGGCGATGACACCCAGCGACGCTTCCTGGCCTGGAGCCCGCCCATGGAAGACACGTTTCATGTGCCCAGCCGCTTTGGCCTAATTCGGTTTGAAGTCTAAGGGGCAAGATCTTGAAAACTTAATTTTTCACGGCCACGTCAAATCCTCCGGCTAAGATTGATAGAAAAATTAAGTTTTCAAGATCTGACCCCTTAGACTTCCCGCCTGGACTGGACCGGCGGCATCACGCGCTTTGGCCTTTGAAGGGATGGCCGACCGCCTGCTTGACAGAGGCAAACTGCGCCTCCACGCCTTCCGCAGGTTCGGTGAATCGGCTGACCACAATGGTGAGAACCAGGCCCAGGATGAAGCCAGGCACCATCTCGTACAGATTGTAAAATTGCTCCCTGAAGAAGAGCGCCCACAGCACCGTGGTCAGGAAGCCTCCGACCATCCCGCAGAGTGCTCCTGGGAGCGTAGTTCTCCTCCAAAAAAGTGAACACAACACGGGCGGTCCAAAAGCTGCACCCAAACCAGACCAGGCAAAGAGGACAAACCAGAAAATCATTCGCACCTCCACCCAAGCGAACACCAGGGCACCCACGCCAATAACCAAAGTAGTGAGCTTGCCGTACAGGGAGAGCCGGCGCTGGGGCAGACTGGGAAGATAGATTTTTTGGACCACGTCCCGGACTACGGCTGATGAAGCAAGGAGGAGTAACGAGTCGACCGTAGACATCATTGCCGCCAGGACGACTGCCAGGAAGAGCCCCGTGAAGACGGTGGGAAACAGTTCAACACTCAGGGTTGGCATCACCGTTTCAGGGTCAGCCAAGTCAGGAAAAAGGGCTCGCCCAGCTATGCCTGTAAATACCGCACCCATGTCAAAGATGATAATGCAGATCACGGCCAGAAGACTTCCCGATACGATCTCGTCGTGATCTCGGGCCGAAATGAAGCGCGCCAGCAGCTGTGGCGCGCCCAAGAAGGCCAGCCCAATCCCCACAAAGCTCACCGCGCTGGCAATGCCGGCTGGCGAGAAGCCGTATTTCCCGAAGGGCAGCAACAGGCTGGGCTCCACCGACCTCAGCTCTCCCATCAATCTGCCCCAACCCCCAGCGGCCGCTATACCCACAGCAGGGAGGGCAATGAGGCTCAAAAGCATCAATCCGCCCTGCAGCACGTCTGAATAGGCTACGGCCTTGAAGCCACCGATCGTCGTATAGAAGAAAATGACCGCGGCCCCAATCAGCAGCCCCGTAGTGTAGTTCAGGCCCAGGAAGGATTGAAAAGCTTTACCTGAGGCCATGAGCTGTGCGGCCGTATAAGGGGTGACCATGGTGAAGATTATTACCGCGCTGACGATTCGAATCAGGTGGCGCGAGTCATGGAGCCGATCTTCCAGGAAATCGGGTACAGTGATTGAGTCAAATCGGGTCGTGTACTCTTTGAAGGGGCGGGCGACCAGTACCCAGCTCAGAGTCACACCGAGTACCTCACCCAGCACTACCCACAGGGCGTGAATGCCAACCAGGTAGCCCATCCCGGTCAAGCCCAAGAGAAGCCAGGCGCTCTCCCCTGTAGCATTGGAACTGAAAGCAATCACCCAAGAAGGAAGCTGCCTTCCGGCGACATAGTAGCCGGCAACATCGCCCGAGCCGCGACCGCCCCATACCCCAATCGCCACCAAAATCACAAGGTAGGCGAGCAGAATG
>JALLOM010000294.1 GCA_027717865.1 Acidobacteria bacterium AH-259-O06
GCCGTGTGCCTGAGTCTTTTCGGGACTGAAGCAGCCCAGGAGAGCAAGGCTGGCGAGCGGGCCAATGTCATTATCATCCTGGCCGACGATTTGGGCTATGGCGACCTCGGCTGTTACGGCAATCTCGCCTTTGAGAGCCCGCACCTCGATCGAATGGCCAAGGAGGGCGTGCGTTTCACCCAATTCTATGTGCCGGTGCCTTACTGCGCCCCGTCCCGGGCGACGCTGCTGACGGGCCGTTACCCGTTCCGCAACGGGATCGTCTTCAACCCGGCACCGGACTCGGGCATCAACGATGTGGGCATTGCGGATGAGGAACTTACTCTGGGTGAGGCTTTTCAGCAGGCGGGCTATGCTACCTCTTGCATTGGGAAGTGGCACCTGGGTCACAAGCCACAGTTTTACCCGCGGCGGCACGGCTTTGACGAATACTACGGTATTCTCTACTCCAACGACATGCGGCCGGTGCAGCTCATCGAAAACGAAAAGGTCATCGAGTACCCGGTGGTGCAGGCGACGCTGACCAAACGATACACGGAGCGAGCGCTGCAGTTCATCGAGCGGCACCAGAATGAATCATTTTTGCTGTACCTGCCACATGCCATGCCGCATAAGCCGTTGGCTGCTTCGGAGGATTTTTATAAGACCTCTCCGGCTGGGCTTTACGGAGACGTGATTGCAGAGTTGGATTGGTCGGTGGGCCAGATCCTGGCGAAGCTTAAAGAACTGGGCCTAGAGCAGAACACCTTGGTCATCTTCGCCAGCGACAATGGGCCCTGGTACGGTGGCAGTACAGGAGGGCTGCGGGGGATGAAGTCGCGGACGTGGGAAGGCGGTGTGCGTGTACCGATGATAGCCCGATGGCCAGGCCGGATCCCGCCCGGGCGTGTCTGTGATGAGGCGGCCGGCATGATCGACCTGTTTCCGACGGTTTTGAAACTGGCCGGCATCTCGTTTCCCGCCGATCATATTATTGACGGGAAGGACATCTGGCCTCTTATGATCAGCGATGAGGCCAAGAGCCCTCACCAGGCGCTGGTTGCCATGCAGGGACCGAATCTGGCCATCATTCGTGGTGGACAGTGGAAGTTGCACGTCCGCTCACCCGACGCTGTCCCCCAGCGCGGCGACGATTGGGTGGACCCCCGGGGTCCCGACGGCGTGACAATCCTGGCGCCTTACGAGCAAGCTCGACCGAGCCAATATCCCGGGGTGACCGGCGGTGATGGGCCCGAACCCATGATGCTTTTCAACCTGAAGACTGACCCCGCTGAGCAGCACAACGTTGCCCGCAAGCACCCGGACGTGGTTCAACGGCTCAAGGCGCGGTTTGATCAGATCAATACCCTAGTGCCCGAGTTTCGCCCGCCTAAACGGACACCGCTGCAAAAACCCGGCCCCAGACCAAAGCGCTAGTCCGGCTATCAGGCGTGACGATTTGACTTCTCCGCCCACAGGAGATAGTTTTCGCAAGCCTTGCCAGTGAGTCGCTTTTTCCTGCAAGTCTCTTTCTTTGGTTTGCTGTTGCTGGCTTTCTGTGTGCAGCAGCGCCATCGCCTGGTGGGCGAGATCGTGGATGCAGACAATCAGCAGACCTTGGCCGCTTCCGTTTCAATCACCGATGAATCAGGAACTCCACTTGAAATCGAGGGAGAGCATTCGCATGTCCAATACCTCGGGCAGCAGTGGTGCTACGTGGACGGGACCTTTTTGCTGACAACTTCTAAACCGCGTGTCTTAGTGAAGGTCCGTCGCGGTCCGGAAACTCTGCCGTTGGAAGAGGTCGTAGAGGTATCCGGAAGACTGCATACTTTCCGTCTGCGTCGCTGGATCAATATGCAACAGCAGGGATACCTCAGCGGAGACTCCCACGTACACTACCTTTCACTGAAGGACAGCCATCTGCAAATGCGCGCGGAAAATCTTAATGTGCTCAACCTTTTGACCAGCGACTTCACTAACGACCTGGAGAAGTTCACGGGACAACTGGATCTTATTTCGACACCTGGTCAGGAAGTTTATGTGGGTCAGGAATTCCGTGATTGGGACCAGGGGCACATTTGTCTGTTGGGCATCAGCAGCATCATCGAGCCACTAAAGCCATTTGGCGGACGCGGTGAACGCAACCTGTTGCTGGCACGCGCCATGCGGGATGCCCGAAACCAAGGTGGTGTGGTGGCCTGGGCCCATTTCTCCAACCTTCCCGGTGCCGAGTCAGCAATCGACATTGCACTGGGGTTGGTGGATGCCATCGAACTGATTACGTACGACGATCCCACCGAGCTCCCCAGTCACTGGGGTCCATGGGCCAATTCGGGTATGTCTCAGGCCGAGTTCACTGTTATGCGCGGCTTGGACCTCTATTACCAATACTTGAATGCCGGCTTTCGCCTGCCTATTGTGGCAGGCACGGACAAAATGGGGGAGAACATCCCTGTTGGCAGCAACCGTCTATACTCCTGGGTGGGTGGCGAGCCCAATTATGACACCTGGCTGGCTGGCGTTAAAGCTGGGAATGGGTTTGTGACAAACGGTCCTGTCCTGACATTTGAAGTCGACAGCCACACAATAGGAGAGGTGGTGGAATTCAACACGCCTGGCAAGGTCACTGCTAAGGCCAGGGCTCGATCTATTTTGCCTTTTTCAAGGCTGGAAATCGTGCTTAACGGTAAACCGGTAGCTGTAACCACTGTTGAATCAAGCAAGAATCGAGAGGAAAACGGTATCTACGCCACAGAAGTAACGGCGGATATCAAGCTCAACCAGAGCTCCTGGGTAGCTGCTCGAGTGGTCCAGGTCCAAGGAAGCAGGCAGCGTATCCTCCCTCGAGAACTTACGGTGTTTGCCCACACCAATCCGGTGTACTTTTTGCGCAATGGGGCCAAGGTCCGTGATGAAGCATCCATCCGTTACCTAAGAAAGTACATCAGAGGCACCTTTCACTGGTTAACTACCGGCGCCCGTTTCTCCAATCCCGAGGTCAAAGCCGAGGCTTTGCGTCTAGCGGAGAAAGCTCGTCGAATCTACGAGTCTCTTTAGCCTGATTATTCATAGGTTCTGGTCACGAAGCGGCGAAGGTGCATGATGCTCTGGCTGAACCTTCTCTCTGTTGGTATGATGGCCCTGGGGGCACCGCACTGGGCCTTTCAAGAAAAAAGAAGATGATTGACTTTTCACGTATTACTGTTGTCAGAAGATCCGGCAAATTAGTGGTCGCTGCTTTGGTGGTGATTTTTCTTGGCGGCTGCGCGGGGGAGCCTTCGAGCCATCCCCAAGGCCGATCTTCGACCTCGCCTCCGACCGGCAGCTCCGTGCCTCAAGCGGCGGGCTCCAGGCTGACCTCCCAGCAGCTGCACCGGATGCTGGAGCGCAAGAATCCGGGTTACAACGGCCAAGGACAATTTCATTTTGAGGACGGAGAGTTGGTCGCTGCCTCGCTGCGGGACAGCACTGTTGTGGATATCAGTCCGTTTTCAGGTCAGCAGCTGAAACTTCTGGATTTGACCAACACCCATGTCAGCAATCTGAGCGCTCTGCGGGGCATGCCCCTGGAGCAGTTGATGCTAGTCAGCATGCCTGTACGCGATCTCAGTGAGCTGAAGGGGATGCCGTTGAAGGCGCTGGACCTGATGGAAACGCCGGTGGAGGATCTGAGTCCCTTGAAGAATATGGAGTTGGAGATGTTGCTGTTGGAGGGGACGTCTGTGCGGGACCTCAGCCCCTTGGAGGGCATGCCCCTTCAAAAGCTCTGGCTGAACCGCACAAAGGTTCGCGACCTGAGCCCCTTGCAGGGGATGCCACTTCGCGAGCTGAACTTACTGGGCACCCGGGTGAGCGACCTCCGCCCGCTGGAAGGGATGCGGCTGGACATCCTGTGGCTGAACGACACACCGGTGAGCGACATTAGTGTGCTGCGGGGCATGCCGCTGATCAGCCTGACCATCAAGGGCACGCGTGTGAAGGACATCGGTGTAGTGCGGGAGCTGCCAATGCTGGAAAGGCTTCACATCGCTGAGACACCCATCACTGACCTGACGCCGCTAACGGATCTGCGCCTCAACCGGCTAATATTTTCGCCGTGCCGTGCCACCAAGGGCCTGGTGGAGGTCCGCCGCATGGAGACCCTTCGCGAGATCGGCACCACGTTCGAGAAGCGTA
>JALLOM010000295.1 GCA_027717865.1 Acidobacteria bacterium AH-259-O06
TTAGGGATAAAGAAGAAGACGCACCTGACCCATTGAAAGACTATAACTTGAACACCATGAGGATCGGTTACCTCGTGGATTACGATATGGAGACGTGGGAGGTCATCGGATGCAATAGTTACGATTATGATGGTTTCGTGACTGAGGAATGGGTTCTGAAGTGCAGTAACAAGGTAGCCTACCTTGAGCGGGCAGATAGTGACGGGGAAGTCACTTGGACACTGACGCAGAATATTTCCCCCAGGCAAATTTCCGAAGACGCCATTGATCATACTCTAGAATATGAAAATCCTCCCGAGTCGTTGACATACAACGGGCGGGGATATACTCTGACGGAAAGTGGAGGGGGCGTATTCCGTGAAAATGACGAAGGCCCGGGCGAAGAATTCATCAGCTGGAGCTATTGCGACGATTCCGGAAAGCATGTGCTTTTCATTATTCAATGGGGAGAGCGGGATTTTAAGTCCGTTGCCGGGGAATACGTCGAGGAGTATCAGTTTACAAACATCCTTCCGAGAGGGAGCTTCTAAAAACTGGCCGCCAGAATCCATCTGGCAGGAGTTTTTGAAATAGCCAAAAGAGAATTTTAGATATGCGGTGTCCCGAGTGTGGAACGTACAATCCCATTTCAGCCAAGAGCTGCACGACATGCGGCCACAGCTTTGAATCCCGCGGGGCGAAACAAGTCCCGGGAAGCTGGTCGCAGAACAACCCAGGCTGGACTACCTTGGGCGCGTTTCTGCTGGCGGTGGTCTTTCTGATGTGGTTGGCGGGTTGCTTTGTTTCCAGTCGTGATCCTGTTCCTACGTTAGCCGGGGAGCTTTCACGGTTCCCCGAATATTCGATTGTTGTGGATGATGTCGACGACGGGCTTTTCCGAAACTATCTGAGGCTCAAGAGCACCTTCAGGGTCTCCGAGCCGGTTGGGGAGAAACCCTCTGAGGGAAAACCAGCGCAATTCGAGCAACGGGTGGATACTTATACGGTCATCGATAGGATTGTGGGACGCTATGAAAAGTATGTCGGGATGGTGGTGGCATCAAAGACTCCCGATGGAAAGCTGAGCGGCTATGCCCAGGCCTATCCTCCCTTTTACCAGCATGTCGGTCACCCGCAGTACGGTCACTGGAGTTCGGGCGGTTTCTGGGTTTGGTACGGGCAGTATGCCTTCATGAGGAACATGCTGGGCGGGCACCGGGTCAGGCGGGATGATCACGACGCTTACGTTCGTTCCCGGAACCGCGGGCTGTCTTATTACGGCCCGCGGACCGGAGGGCGGCCCACATTCGGGGCTGATGGTGCCGTTACAGCAAGAACGAGGCCGTCCTTTTATCAGAAATACCAGTCCAAGCAGGCGAGCTTCCGGGCCAGAGCCGCGGGCCGGTCCGGTTTCAGCCGCCGGTTTGGAAAGTGAGCTGCAATCCATAGACGCGCGAGAGGTGAGGTTATGAGGAACCTGTTGGCCTTTGTCGGTTTAGGACTTTTGCTGACCGTTTTGGGATTCAACAATTCGGGGTTAGCCGAGGACGCCCTACAACCCGTGCCGTTAAGTGAATCCACCGGCGTCGCCTCCGCTCAGGCACCTGTCAGCGTGCCAACGCCAGCGGTTTCCCTCACGGATACGCTCTACCTGATTGGCCAGTCCCTCTTTTACATCCTGGAAGCCTTCATTCTTTTCTGGTTTGCCAAACTCGCCTATTCCAAGCTGTACCGGCGTGTTGATTTGAATGCAGAACTCTTTACCCGGGACAACCAGGCGGTTGCGATCTCCACGGTCGGCTACTACTTCGGAATCCTTCTCGCCTTCGGCGGCGCGGTGTCAGGCGAATCGCAGGGTTTGAGGGTCGATGTAGTGACGATTGCCATCTACGGTTTTGCTTCGATCATCCTGATGCTTCTTGCGAGTTTTATGTGCGAAAAAGTCCTCTTGCCCGCATTCAACAACACGAAAGAGATTGTTGAGGATAAGAACCTTGGGGTGGCATTTGTCGAAGCTGGCGTATACATCGCAAATGGCCTGATTATTCTGCGCGTCAGCCAGGGCGATGTGCAGGGGGCTCCCCCATCGGCGTTGCTTACGCTTAGCGCTGTTGGATACAGTATCCTTGTCTTGATCGTTTTCTGGTTACTTGCACAAGTCGTCTTGATTATTGCTGGGCGGCTGTACGACTTGATGACCTCTTACAAAATTCATGAACAGCTGGAAAGGGACAACGCCGCAGTGGGCCTAGCCTTCGGAGGCGCGCTTATCGGTATTGGTAATATCGTCAGCGTGGCGACCAGGGGCGACTTCACCGGTTGGAAGGATAGCCTGTCTCTGTTCGGAGCCGATGCGGCGTTTGGCTTCATCATGCTGTTCCTCGTCCACAAATTGACCGACGCCTTGCTGGCGCCCGGTGTCACGCTCGCCGATGAGCAGATCCAGGAGAATCCGAACATTGGCGCAGGTCTTCTGGAAGCTTTTGGTTACGTCGGCGCTTCGATGTTAATAGTGTGGGCGGCCTGAGTTCCCAGCCCATTCCTCCTTCCAAATTTCTAACGGCTTGGTCGCCAGGCGTCATGATGATCACGGGCAGTCAGGATATTGTCTTTACCTGCATGCAAAAACGCACAGAATCCAGAAGCGGGTGATGAGCGCCTGCGCAGAGGCAGGAACCAATGACATCACAAACTGCTCCAAGCTGCCCTTGCTTCCACCCCAAAATCAGTTAGGTTAGGCTAGAGGTTTTTCGGAGCTCGAGGATGAAATCGCTCGTTTTCTCGATAGGGCTATACTCTCTATGGAGGATGGAGGAGAGGCAAGAGTAAGCCCTCACGAGAAACTTAAGTTTCTCTACTCTATGTTATCGGTGACGGATCGAGTCCAGGAATCCAAGCAGAGGAAGAGGCACTGAACTAACCTACGGCCCAAAGCCTTTCAATAGACAAATCCAGAGCCCAGAACATCCCGAAAGGTTCGTGGAGTATGAGTGGCCATTTGAAAATTCCCCAGTTTTTGGCCATGACTTTTCCCCCACAGCTAGCGCTGAAAACTTAAAGGCCGCTCTCACCGGGGCGCTCGCATCAGTGTCCGTACGTCAACAGCTTCGGCGCCTAGTTTTGCAACTAGGGTATCCACGACAGTGGCCGGATCGATACTGCCACAAGCGAAGATATCGAGCGCCAAATAACCCCGTTCAGGGTAAGTGTGCACGGCCGCGTGAGATTCAGCCAAAATGATCAGAGCTGTCAATCCGCCGCCACCTTTAAGAAAATGGTGCTCGATGCTCTTGAGGCAATGAAACCCCTGCCGGCTCAGGGCCTCTTTCAATGCGTGCATGATTCGAGCTCCGTCGCGCAGCGTTTCGGCTGATATTCGCGTTAAATCGGCAATCACGTGCTGCCCTACCGGTTCAGCTGTCAACTTTCTAGGTTCAGACATAGATTGTCTTCTACCATATTGTGCTCTGTGTTTTCCACCCGACCACTCGTGATGGGGCTCTTCTGCCAGGCTCTTTTGGGGTGGCAGCCCCAAGCGTGCAGAAACCTATATCTGAGCGTCAAGCCATGGCGGTGTTCGAGGAAGCCAGTAAAAATTCTCACACAGATTCACACACTGAGGCGCCAGAGAGAGAAAAGCGGTCGCTCTAACTTGTTGATAAAACTGGTCGGGACGGCGAGATTCGAACTCGCGACCCCCTGAACCCCATTTATACACCTAGTGTTGAAACCATTGAACTTACTGGACTGGCACCCTGCGAGATGCGGCAAGACGCGGAAGAAAACCGCACTTTCTGCACCCTATACGCACCCTGAGTTGCCACTCAGCACAGAGAAAATCCCTTTGCCGGGAATCCTGTTCCGATTAAGGGACTTGCGCAGTTTTGTGGTAGGTAGTAGGTAGAATGGATGGATCGATCCATTCTTCGGATAAATATATACGTTGTGCCTCTGCCACATCGAGCGCCTCGCTCAACGTACTCCCAGACTGGATCTGTTCAGCCGCAATTTTCATCAAGTTGAAGTCGAACATCGACCGCCACTCGCAATCCGACCATAGTGGGTAGCGATTCTCTACTGTGCCTTAGCGCGAATTGTCCTGGCGCGCTGCTCCAGTCTATCAGCCTCCGCGTCGCGGCCCGTCTCGTGTAGCAAGGAAGCGTAGT
>JALLOM010000296.1 GCA_027717865.1 Acidobacteria bacterium AH-259-O06
TATGTGATTCCAATCACCCCATATATGTCCTGTGATGGGATACGCTCTTTTGGGGGGTTTACAGTGTCGACGCCTTTACCAACACAGCTTTCGGAAAACTACCCTGCATATAGATCAAACCAAGGTGATTCATACAATATATAGAGAGTTGTAGCAATCTGGTATGGTTTTTTCCCCTAGCCTCAGAGGAACAGGAGATAGGCTCGGGCCACATCCTGATGGCTCCAGCGTCCTCAATCGGGCCGAGATAAACGGTGACCAAGACCACACGGAGACCATTGGATCAAAGCATGATCGGACCAGGGGACTAAAGGAAGGAATTGTTTTTGCGAGACGAAATAGGAGAGGGAAATAGGAAAATGAAGGAACGTGGGTTCAGCCTGGTGGAGATCTCCCTCGTCGTGTTGATTCTCTTGATCTTGGGCTCAGCGGCAATGCCATTCTTTGCAGAAAGCATAGAGTTATTTCGCCTCGAGACTTCAGCCTCCGTGATCGATACCAAGGTGGGCGATGCACGCCTCAATGCCCTCAAACTCAATCGCAACGTGAAGCTGGTCATTGACACCGCTGCACGAACGGTTCAGGTCCAATACGAGGATGGAGGACCTGTCAATGTGGGTGCTACGGAGACGCTGCCAAGTGGCATCAGCTTTGTGGCCCCGCCGACTCCACCCGAGATTACCTTCGACCCGGTGGGCTGGCCAACCACGGCACCGGAGACGATTCGACTGAAACGTGATAGGAGCGGAGACCTAAGGAATATCACTATCTCACCGACGGGCCGGGTGACGATCAACTGATGAGATGACCATGAATTACGAGGATCGCAGCCAGCGTGGGCTCAGCTTGATAGAAGTCCTGATTGCGACGCTGGTTACCGCAGTGGGCGTCATGGCTGTGGCCCTACTGATTGTTTACGGCATCAACCTGCAGACCGTGTCCCGTCACAGCACGCGGGCTAATGGTCTGGCCAAGCAAAAAATAGAGCAATTTCAGGTGATTGACCCCGATTCCCCCGAGCTGGCCATCGGCGGCAGTTTGACCACCAATATCGCTAATCATTACGATGAAACCGAGGGCTTCGTGCGACGCTGGGAAGTGCTCAACGGTCGGGCCAACACCCTCGAAGTGAGGGTTAGAGTCGAACCCAACGACCCTGGTATGAAATCGGCTCCAGTGGAAATTCATCTGCTTCTGGAGAGCAACTGAGGACCGTGCAGGTTGTTCAAACTCAATCCCGGGCACAGATAACAATGGGAGGTTTCAGTCTGGTCGAGCTACTAATCGTCGTGGCGTTTCTGGCTATTATGTTGGGCGTCCTGGGTGGAAGCATCATCGTCGTTGCACATAATTATGTGTCGCAGCGGCAACTAATCGAAGCCCAGAACAATGCGCGTGTGGCTCTGGACACCATGGTGCGGTTTATCCGAATGGCTGGCAATAATCCGCAAGGGATTACCTTCGACGCGATCGAGCCAGACCCAGATGGCAATACCCAAGCGGATAGCATTCAGCTGCAGGGTGACTGGAATCCAGCGGATGGCGACCTGACCGACCGCTATGAAAATATCATTTTCACCACAAACAACGGCGTCTTGTACAAGGAAGAGCTCAGCTTTGACACCAACCCCGTTGAGTTCGTGGACAGCATCGAATCTCTGACCTTTACTTACCGTGATGCCGACAACGTGCCCATCGCGGATCCGATCAGCAACAACGGGGATATTGCGTTTGTGGATATCGAATTGCGCACCCAGGTGCCCAATGTGCCGGCGATGGTTTTCAAATCGTCTGCCACCATGCGAGCCAGGAGGGAATAAACCATGTACGAGAAGCTCCGTCGCCAACAGTGTCTGACCCGGGACCGCTCTGAGCAGGGTGTCGCACTGGTCACCGCTATTCTTTGCATGATGTTGATTACCGTGCTGGGTCTGGCCTTGACGACCATTGGCATTGTGGCCACGACCGCCGCCAAGAACGAGCGGCAGATGAGCGAAGCTTTCTATATAGCAGAGTCTGGTCTAGGACATGGCAGAGCTCTGATCGAGGCCAATGGGACAACAAACTTCGATACTCTGCTTCAAGCAGGGGACGGGACGGCCTGCAACGGGGACGAATTGAGCGGAGTCCCGAGCGATCCCATCCCGTCCGCTGGCTTATCTTTTGGGGGAGGGCGCTACGAAGTCAGTATTTGTGATGACCACGCTTACGAATCCAGTACGACTGACCCACCCAATCTTCCCGACACTGACCCGAACAACGACGCCAATGGTTTTGTCAGGATTGTTTCCACCGGCTTTGGGGCAGACGGTGCAAAAGCCACGGTTGAATCGTCCCTGTTGGTTTCTACTCTGCCCGCCATTGTGGTCAAGGGCAATCTCAAAATCAATGGTGATCCCACGATTATCGGGGATGGCGGGGCCGTGCACGCCAATGGCGATATGGACATCTCCGGAGATCCGTGTTTTGAACAGTACTACAGCAGCACGGGTTCCATCAACGAAAGCGGAAATCCCGATACTGGCCCAGGATGCGCAGGAGCAGGCGGGTTTGACAGCCCGCCGGACAAGCGGCCAGGCGAGGCCTCTGTTTCCATTCCCGATATCGATCCCACAACACTCAAGCCCCTGGCCGACTGGATCCTCCACGACGATGGGACCATCACCGATCAGGCAGGAAATCCTCAAGGGGGTGGAGCCTGGAGTGGCTGGTCGTTCGACGCCGGCAAAAAAGAATGGAAGTTAGGTAGCAACAGCACTCCCGCTGGGACTTACTATTCCGAGGGTTCCATCGTCATCTCGGGCAATCCCGGCGAAGGCGAACCCGCCATGTCCCTGACGTGGATTGCCGAAGGCTATATGGATATCTCGGGAAACCCTTGGTTTCAAGCGGATCTGACAACGGGAGGGGTTTCTTATGCAGTGGTCACCGGACACGATTATAAATTGGGCGGCAATCCGCAAATCACAGGGGTCGCCTATGCCAGACAGCAAATCGGCATCTCGGGAAACCCGGCCATGATCATCAGCGGACAGATCATCGCTCTGGACGATGCTGATACGGACTATCCGAACCCAGGGGATGAAAACCCCGTGGTACGCCTATCTGGCGGATACATGGAGATCAGCGGCAATCCGACCATCGACTCCGATGTCACGGGCGTGATTGCCAAGAGGGTTCAGAGGGGATGGCGGGAGTGCCGTGGCAGCGGAGCCGACCCCTGCTCGTAGAGGGTTACCCCTTACTCAGGAATGAATCGTCGCTTGGACGATGTAAGAAGATGAGCTGAGTGGGTTGACAGCGACATCCATGGCCACGGAGAAAGAGGCGGTTGAAATTATGCTCCTCGATTCTTACGAAGCTAAACAGAACAAGGAGGAGGGACTTGTATGTTTTTGAAAAGACAAACTGAGAGGCGCAGGCAGTATTGTCTCGATAAGAAGCAGCAAGCTCGTTTTGCTGTAGAGGTTGCACTTCACGCTTTGCTCTTTCCTCTCGTCTTTCTTGCTCTCACCATGGTGAATGCTACTTCCAAAGTGATGCTTGCCAGAGATTGGGAGCTGTCGCACCTCGTACTCAGCCAGTTTCTGAGTTTCTGTCTTACCAATTGGTGGGTATTGCTTCTTTCTCTGGGCTTTGTGGCCTGGTCGAGCATCGAGTTCAGCCACCGGATTTTTGGTCCGCTGCGTCGTTTTGAGCGTGCTCTTCAGTCGAAGAGAACCAGTCCGACCCAGCCCGTGAGCTGCAAGTTGCGGAGGAGGGACTATTTTCACGAGTTTTCCGAGGTGTTTGACGAGGTTTTAAATGGGCCGGCTGAAGATCAGCTGGAGACGGAAAGGAATGATGTCGAAGCCCAGAAGCACCAGTTGACAGTCTAGCGCCACTTGAGAAGATGTCAATGATCAATCGAGATCAACTCCGATGTGAACGGTGCGATTGCCGAAAGAGTTCAAAGGGGACGGCGAGAGTGCCGTGGGAACGGTGCCGACCCCCGCTCATAGACAGCTACCTCCCGAACGGGTGCTCCAACCCCTCGACAATCGATTTGCTTCTACTCCCTTCCTGATCTTCTCCTATTTTTATGGCCAGTGCCTGCAACCACATCGAGCAGGCAGAGCAGACACCAACACGGGACGAATTGATC
>JALLOM010000297.1 GCA_027717865.1 Acidobacteria bacterium AH-259-O06
GTCTTCGTTGATATACTCATAGTTTCTTCACTCCTTTTCACAAGGGATCGCTTGGATGATGGGTACAAGCCACACTAACTTCTCTCTCAGGGCGTTTCAGGCCGAGCAGTTACAGTCTGGGGCGGCTAGATACGCTATAAAGTCGAACTCACTAAAAAACTTATGGTAGGTATAGGCTGTCCTCCATTGAAATGCGTACCCTCAGCATTTAGAATGGTGCGTGTTCATGGAACGGAAGTGCAGCGGTAAGCACGCGTCTCGGCCGCCCACTTCCTCAGGAACAATCCTGAATCGTGTAGGAGGTCCAGATGGCCAGAAGACTGGCGGTCATTGTAGTCGCGACGTTTATCATAGCTCTGACGTTGGCGACACGTGCGGCCGCTGAGGAAGCATTGGCGCAGGAAAATAAGACGGAACGCATGGCCATTTCGGAGCTGAAGAAGAAGCTCGACAGCGGCGAGGAATTCCTCTTGATCGATGTCCGCGAGGACTGGGAGCTGGATGAGGACGGCGCGATCCCGGGCGCCATCCACATCCCGGTGGCCGAGCTCGACAAGCGGATGAAGGACATCCCCAAGGATGTCGAGCTCGTCTTCTACTGAGGGAGTGGAGGGCGCGCGTCGCGCGCTGCCGAGAAATTCGTCAAAGCGGGCTACAAAGCGGGCCAGTTTTGTGGCATTCGCGATTGGAAGAAAGAAGGTCAGGAAGTCGTTGAGAAGGTGGATCGGCCGGCGGAAGGGTCGATCCGGCCGAAGCCGTAGTAGATTCCCAGTCGCGACATTTCACAAGCGGCGGCCGGGCTTCACGGAGTTGGCGAACGCTACTAACGTGCCCGTTCCGGGCCGTAAATTGACTAATTCTCAAGTCTTGGATTCATTCCCTCGATATCCCGAAAATGGGCCTTAAATTGAATGGAGTTGGATAGGCGCGGCCACAATTTCGGGCACAACCCCTGCTTTTGGAGGGTGAGTCGAGAAGACTCAAATCGGTGGAAACCCGTGTCGTTATGGTGCCCGGGGCGGGACTCGAACCCGCACGGGGGATCACCCCCACAGGATTTTAAGTCCGCAACGGGCCAATTGCAACTCACTGAAACTACTATATTTATCAATCACTTAAGCATCCCCTATCTTGGCTGGAGTTGGGTGGAATTGGGTGGATTTGGGTTGTCGCGGTTACAAAATGGTTACAGTGACGACAAGGAATCAGGAACTTGCGTGAGCCTTGCGAACTGAAACGCACCTTGATTCCTTGTCACCGGCCTAGACTATTTTTCACAGATTCCATCTCTCGATCGGTCAGCTCAAGCTTTGGCCCCGCTCCTATCGGAAGCATAAGCCACCAACTTTCCATCAGGCGAAAGGGCCGGTTGGAACGTCAGGCCGGTGTCGGAGGTTACGCGGGTGAGGAACGGCTGTGATGGCGCTACGGTTGGAGTCAGCCAAAGCGTGATGGCCACAGCAATGCCTACTGCGACCAGGCCCAGGGCAATGCCCACAACAGGGACCTCGCGGCGAGCAGGCTTCGCCCCAGCGGACAGTTCAGAAACCAGCTCGCCGGAGTCGGATTCTTCCTCCAGTTCTTCCAGATCGATCCGGACATCATCAATGTGCTGGTAACGCCGACGCGGCTCCTTGGCCAGCATCTTTCTCACAGTATGCTGGAGAACTGGAGCAACCTCATTCATGTGTTGGGATAAGCGGGCAGGTGCTTCGTTCAAGATGGCATTGCCAGTCTCCATCGGCAAGGCTTTCTTGAAAGGATGGACACCAGTGAGCATCTCATAGAGCACAACACCGAAGGAGAAAATGTCCGAGCGCGTATCCACCTCTTCCCCTCGCAATTGCTCTGGTGACATATAGGCCAGCGTTCACGAATGGCCCAAGGTAACTTGGATCTCTTCCGGTATAGGGCGGTTCTTGAAAGACAGGGCATCATGATTGCTCCTGGCCCCGAGAAGGAAGACGAAGAAACCATCACCTCTGCTCCCGTGCCTTTGGTAACTGACACTGGGACTCCAAATATCCAACAGGAACTACGAGTTCGTCCTTGTGGTTGCGCAAGAAAGCGACCCAGCGTTTCACCTGATCGGGTTCGGCAGGCCGGCGCGGCAGGTAACGCGACACCGTCATCTCCGAGACAAGGAATCCGAGCTTCGTGAGCTCCGCTTGGATACGCGGTGCACCCCAGCCGTCTTGCGCCATCATCCGGACGAGCCGACGAATCTCGGCGTCGACGCGAGGCCGCCCCGGATGGCGTTGCTGCGAGATCTTGGCCCAATATCGTCGGAATCGATCCCGATTCCACCGCGCGACGGTGTCAGCGTTGACGACGAGTAAGCGGCTCGCCCACCCGGCCCACGAGGCTCGAAGGGCAACCCAGAATGCTCGGTCCGTGTCATCGAGTCTTGGCCGCGGGCGCTCCTTCTTCAGCGCTATAACTTGCTGCCGCAGGGCCAGGTTTTCAATTACGAGATCAGCCCGACGACGACACAACGACCGAGTCGCTCGGGCCCCGAGTGAGACGAGAAAAATGACGACGCGGAACATAGCGGCCGGAGTGTGCCCCTCCCTCGCCGCGATCTCAAGCGCGAGCTCCGCTCCTTGGCTGAGGTGAGAACTGCGCGTAACTCTCTGATTTCACACGCGGACCGATTTTGATGAGGCACAGCTCAGCCTGACCCTTACCCCAGCAGCACCAAACCAGCGATCACCAGCACGCCTCCTGCCACACGTCCAACGATGTCGCCGCGGGGCACCACCTTCTCCACCAGCACAAACAGGGTAATACTCGCTACCCAGAGGAGGTTCATCACGCCAGCGACAAAGAGCAGCGCCATGAGAAACCAACAGCAGCCCGTGCAGAACATGCCGTGCCGGAGGCCCATGATGAGTGCGCCCCGTGGGCCTTCGCGCCAATCGGTCATCAGAAACCCTAAGGGGGAGCGACAGTGCTTGAGGCATGCATATTTGAGGGGTGTCCATTGATACACCCCTGCGGTGAGGAGCAAGAGGCCACCAAGAATTGGACTCGTACTGACCATCATGGGCGAGAGCAGTGCGGCCTCGTGCAACCCCCACTGAGCCAGGGTGGCCAGGGCACTGAAGCCCGTCCACAACACTACATACCCGCCCAGAAAGATCGCCGTCGGGACGTAGGGTTTTTCCTGCATACGGCGTCGGCGGTTGATCGTGGCAAAGGCCAGGATCATGGCTGTGGCCGTGGGGACCATCATCGCGACCATCATCACTGCCCACATCACAAACAGGAGCACGAGGTCCATGACAGTCCAGCGGTAGTGCCTTGACCCCGGCTATGGACGTGACATAGCGAAGCGAAGGGGTCCTATAAACAGCGTAGCGTTCGCCAAGAAAACGTTCCCCGTCCATCAGTACTCCCAGAGGCACCCTGGAAAGGATGCCATCCGGGCTGTAAACCAGTATTTTGGTCGTCTTCGGTAGTGCTTTTATTGCCATGCCGAAGAGCAGACCCGTCAGCAGGCAGATGAGCAGGGTGTAACCGAGTACCTGTCCATCCAGGCCGGCTTCGTTCAGGCGAGGATAGTAGAAAAAAGCAACGAGCTGATTGTTGTCCGGGTTGAAGCGGGCCAGAATGCTGACAAACCAGGAGGAGATCAGGGTGCCCAGGGCGCCGCCGGCGATGGCCAGGAGCAGCCCTTCCGTGACACAGAGCCGGACCACCCGCCAGCGGCTGGCTCCCAGAGCCAGGCGCACGGCCATCTCCTTTTCTCGTGAGAAGATTCGGGCCAGCATGAGCGCGGCCACATTGGCGCAGGCAATGAGCAGCACGAATCCCACTGCACCCCACAGCACAAGGAGAGTCGGCCACAGGTTTCCCAGGAGATCTTCATGCTGGGGCTTGACCCTCGCGCCCCAACCCTCGTACGTCTCTGGATGTGCTTGTGCGAGTTGTGCGGCGACGGTGTCCATGGCGGCTTGCGCTTGCTCGATCGAGACACCATCCTTGAGCCGCTGCACCCCCAGGACAGAGAGCCAATCCGCTGAGACCCGTGTGCTTTCCTTTTTTATGCGTGCCGACCGAGTCTCGATATTTTTGGTCACCCGACATGGGATTCGGGTAGTCCGCTCAATCCTAACTCGGAACTGAATGATGCGCTAGTTC
>JALLOM010000298.1 GCA_027717865.1 Acidobacteria bacterium AH-259-O06
TCCACGCAGCATGGTCTGTGGGCCGGGCGGTTCTCTTGAGTTTCGGTTCAAAGCCCCGCCCAGTCGAGCGATGATAACAGAAGCGGTGCCGATGTTTAGAGCCCCTTTTTTTGACCCTCCATGGTTTCGGGGGCCAGCATGGGCTGAAGCGTTTCCAGCAGTTGGCATTCCCAAGGCGAAAAGATCAATTCGCAGGGGATTTCGGGAACTTCCCGTCCGAGCAGGGTCAACAACATCACCCGCCAGGCGATGACCGCATCGATGGCAATGGCACGAGCCAGTCTTTCGGCGCTGCGGTGCTGGTGCGATTCAATCCGGCAGCCACTTTTCAGAACCCGATGCCACTCTTCAATGCGCCAACGCAAGGTGTACCAACGCAGGCAGCGCAGGGCCTGCTTACGCGAATCAATGGGCACGGTGCTCAGCAGCACCCAATGCAAGGCTTTGGCTCCCTTGGGTGGATGGGGTTCAAAAACCTCCACCGCATAAAGCTCGATCGCAGGCAAGTCTTTGGTTTGCGCCCTATGGGGCGCGGCCAGCGTTACCTTCTTCCATTTCAGCTCGACATGGGCCCTGCGGGCCGCCAGCCCAATGCGTCCCGGCTGGCTGGGCTTGGACTTCTTTTCCCGCTGACGGGGAACCTTAATGTGCGCCTTGGCCATCACGGGCAAATCCGCCAGGTGGTCCAAGAGCTTGCCCGACTCGTCTTGCAGGCAGCGATTGTAGTTGGCACGCACCAGCAGGTGCACCTTTCGGGCCCGGCGCCGACGATAGTCGAACAGCTCGAACATGTCGCTTTCCCGGTCCCCGATACAGATCAGTTCGGTCTGCGGAAGGGATTCCGAGATCTGACTCAGGTCTTCGAGCGTGCGCAGCCAACGGTACGATTCTTTCTCTTCGATGGGCCGGTTCGGTGCTTTGTTTGCCCCCACTTCCGGCGCGTAGATCTGCATGTTCAGCACCCCCAGCGGCAGCCCTTCCTCGCCCAGGGCCAGGCAGGAATGCATCTTCAACCCGGCGCTGACGGCTCCGGTCTGGTTCTTGCCGATCACCCCCAGCTCGTTGCAGTGCAAGCGTTTGGAAAAATCCAGATCCGTGGTGTCCTGAATCGCCAGGGCTCGCTTCCTGTCTTTGATCCGCCCCACCGTCCGCTGGCGGTGCCCAGCCAGGATCCCCTGCGCACAGATCTGTTCCCGTTCATTGCCGATGAACCGATAGTAGGCTTTGAGCTGATGACGATTGCCCCCAAAGCATTCCGTATAGGAAGCCGAGGGGTTTTCGGCCTTACTGCCGACAATACGAAGCAGCCGCCTCTCGGTGGCTTTATGTCCGAAATCCACCTGCCCGAACTCATCGGCTACCCAACTCTCGCTCTGAAGCGCCTCTTCGACCTTCACCGGCTCAATCTCTTCGCTGGGCACCGGCAGGCCCATCGACCGTCGCCAGTCCGGCTTCAGCTCGTAGAGGTAAAGGTCCTTACAGCTGGTCACCTGCCGGTTCGGTGCGCTTCGCCCGCGCCCCTGCGAGGCGCCGATATACACCCAATTGGCCGCCCGAAAGCACGTGCCCGAGTAGCGCTCCCGGTCCACAAAGGTTTCCACCCACCAAGGCTCGAACCCGTAGCGCTGGGCAAAATCGCGGCCCACTCGGTCCAGACACAAGCTCAGCACTCGACTGGCCAGATTCTGGCACTGGACCTGGGGACGAATCAGAAACCTGGTCAGATTGATCAGCCGCTCTTGAAAGCTCTTGCGGGTGGGCTCATCCCACCCCAGCCATCGATCCCGCACCTTGAAGCGAAGCGCGCAAGAACCCAAACCCATCCCTCCCAGCCAGCCATGATCCGATCCGATCAGATAACGCAACTGCCGGCCCACCAGCCGGCAATTGTGCAGCGGGTGTTCGCTCAACATCAGCTCGTTCCAGATTCGGAAAAGCTCATCGTCTTGGCTGCTCACCTCCACCAATTGCAATCCCTTGACGGCCTCTACCCGCCACGGCACCCCTTGCGGCGACGGAACCGGTTCGTCCAGTCGTCGCGCTTGCCATCTTTGCGCCAGCACACCCAGAGGCTCAGGAAGCTGCCAATAGCCCCTGGACTCGAGCACCCGCAAGGCTTTGTGCACCCCCGCCAGTCGGGGCTTTCCCACCGGGTCTCGCAGATCAAGCTCTTGGCACAGATAGTGCGCCAACGCTCGGCGCCCTCCGCTCTTGTTTTTCTCGAGCCACTGGCGTACCATGAAGATTACTTCGAGGCTGGACAACTGCTCTTGAATGGTTTGTGTTTTTTGCATGCGCCCTGTATAGCGCAAGGCGCGGCGGTTGTCCAGCTTTTTTTATGGGGGCATACGCAGGCCTAGCCAGGCGCGCGCGGTCCCACGGGTCCGAGGAAGCGATCGAGCCAGTCAAGGATCTCCCGGATCATCTCATGCCTGTCCGAGGGAATATGGCCTCCCTCGACCACCGCGTGCCGCTTGTTGTCGCCAGGAGCCCCGAGGAGGTCGAACAGCGGCAGCTGGGACTCATTCATGGACAAGATGAAGTCGTCACGCCCATTGATCATGAGCGTCGGCACGGTGGACTGCGGCGCGAAGTTGACGGCGTTCAGTTCAGGCCCCACTTGCTGCTTTGTGTTAAACAAGCAAATGCCTGCACTGAGCAGGACGCTCGCCGCAAAGCGAGAATCGATCGTCTGGAAGATCGGGCCGAACCACGCTCCCAAGCTGAACCCGTAATAGGCGAGCTTGCGCGGGTCGATGTCCGCCCGCGTCTCCAGATAGTCGACCGTGCGCCCGAGGTCTTTCGACCACTGGAACACCCTGTCCCGAAAATCGTTCGGCCCCCGGAAGGGCGCGTAGCGCTCGTACATTCCCTTATAGATGGGGTAGACGAGCGCCCGTCCGCTCCTCGGAATGAAATCGAACAGGAACTCCGAGGCCAGCCGCTCGCTCGAGCGCAAGGAGAGCGCGTCGAAGGCCGGAAACCAGATGACCGCCTGATAGGGCGGCGCCACATCGCTCGGCAGGAAGAGCAACGCGGTCACCCGCTCGCCGCCGTACGCCGCATCAAATGAGACCAACTCCTTGCGCCAGTGCGGCGATTGGTCGTCCACGGCCTCCACTGCGGCGTTCAACTCGCTCCGGTCGTAGGCGTACATGCGCCGGTAGACCTCGAAGACCTCGTCACCCACGGGTTCCAACCGTACGAACTCAGGCGAGGGGAGCGGGATGTCTGCGAGCGTCTCAGGAAGAAGCTCCTCGTACCGTGCACAGCGCACCCCGTAGGCCGCCGCGCGGTCGAAGGGCCGGCGCGCATCCAGGTTCTGGACCATGTAGGTAGGCTCGCCCCAGGCGCCGCCCAGGATGTAGCGACCGCCCTCGGTCGCGCCCTCGGTCGCGTTCCAGGCCCACTCCTTGACGTTGCCCGCCATGTCGTAGGTCCCGTAGGCGCCCAGGCCGCCGAGACTCCCCACAGAGACCGGGCCATCGCCGAAGTTGCTCAAATGGAGCATGTCGGAGAACTGTTCACGCCCGAGGGCCTTGAACCAGTGGACCACCGTTGGGAGGCGCTTGCCCACGGACTCACAGTAGGCTGCCGCTTCATACCAGCTGATGCCACCGACTGGGTACTCATCATGACCTTCGGGATAGGTGCCCAGCTCCCACGTCGCCGGCCCGGGTCGCCCGGTCGCGTCACGGAAGCGCGCCGTCGCCTCGTCCCACGACAGCTCGCCGGTCTCGTCAACGAACGGCTCGGTCCAGTACTCGCGGGTCTGGTACCCGCCGGCGCGGACAAAGGTCTGGTACTCCCGGTTCGTGACCTCGAACCGATCGAGCCAGTAGTCGCCGAGCTGCACCGTCGGAATAGACGGGCGGTGCACGGTCCGGCCGCCCGGCACGCGGACCATACGCGGGGGCCGGGATCCCAACGGCTCGAGTTTCAAAGCCGCAAGCGCCCGTAGAGACTGGAGGCCGAAGGGCGCGCCCTCGAACGTCTCGAAGCCCTCCTTGACGATCCGCCAGCGCATGAGCGCGTAGGGGATGGACACCTGCTCGAGCGGCGTCTCGCCCAGCAGTTCCCACGGCGTGTCCGGCGCCGAGTAACCTTTGACGAAGACCTGCGCTCCGGCCGGCTCGGTCCCC
>JALLOM010000299.1 GCA_027717865.1 Acidobacteria bacterium AH-259-O06
CATCATCGACGGCGATGAACAAGATGGGTTTACGCCACTCAATGGCGCCGATACAATTAAGCAAATTGGACTTCAGGGAGTCAATCCGCAAAATCTCAACGCGCAAGGTTTTCCGCGAATGGACATTACCGGATTTACAAGCCTGGAGACAAGGCCGGGAGGCCTCAACGATGATAACGACTACTTTGTTTTCGATAACGCAACCACCTGGTCAGTCGGACGCCATGTCTTCAAGTTCGGTGCTCAATTCTACACCTTCGAGGATTGGATCGGAATAATTCCCACCAACAACTGGGGACGGTATCGGTTTAATGGCTCCATTACCGGTCACCCCCACGCTGATTTCCTTTTGGGTCTGCCCTGGCGGACTCAACGCGTGAATCCATTTGTAGATCGAAATCGGACTCAGAAGGAATTCGCCCTGTATTTCAGGGACACATTTAAGGTCTCCCCGAAGCTCAGTGTGGATTATGGGCTGCGCTGGGATTACTATAGTTCGCCCACCTTTGACGACGGTCTTCAGTTCAACTGGGATCCGCAAACCGGTAATGTGATCGTACCTGAAGCCGCGCTCTCCTCAATCAGCCCTCTGTACCCTGATAATATCAACGTCGTAACGGGCCAGGTCGTCGCCGACCCCGAGCTGAGTAACTTCCGTCCACGCATCGGTTTTGCTTATCGCTTGCGGGAGGACTTGGTGGTCCGCGGGGGATACGGAACTTTCACAGAACGGATTGGTTATTTCAGCCGTTCCTTTGGAGGAGGCCCTTTTGAAATCGCGGAAGATTACCGTCAATCCTTGTCCGATTTCGTTAACGGGCAGCCACTGTTTCAATTTCCCAACCCGTTTCTGGATGTGAGCTCTTCTCGTGTTCCTTCGCAGAGCATCAGCAGTTATCCCCTGCAAACCGACGAAGGCACGATCCACCAGTTCAATCTCAGTGTGGAGAAAAGGGTTTCCGACACGGGATTTCGTATTTCCTATATTGGCTCACGAAATCGTGGACAGAATTATAGCCTGAACACCAACAAGCCCAGGCCCAGCGCAACCCCCTTCTCTACTGATCTCAGGCCGTTTCCGCAGTTTGTGAGTACTAGCGTTATCCGTGCGGACGGCAGTTCCAACTATGATTCGCTGCAGCTCCAGGCAGAAAAAAAGGTCGGAGCAGTCACCTTTAATGCTCACTGGACCTGGGCCAACAACATGGTCAACTTTCTCAACAGGGAGAATCCTTTCGACGTGACGAGCCATTGGGCACGCGACGCCAGCACGCGACGGCAGCGCGTCGTAGTCAACACAGGGTTTGAGCTGCCCTTTGGTCGTGGACACCGATATCTGTCGGATGCCTCCGGGGTGGTCGAACAGCTCCTGGGCGGATGGAAGGTGCAAACCGTCAGTATCCTGGCCACCGGTGAATATCTTTCACCCAGTTTCTCTGGTTCGGACCCCTCCAATACCAATAGCTTTGGTGGGCTTCCCGATCGGATTGCGGATGGCAACCTGTCCTCGCCAACGGTCGACCGCTGGTTCGATGGATCTGCCTTTGTCAGGCCTCCCGCGGGCGTGGGCCGTTTTGGAAACTCCGGTCTCAACATACTGGAAGGCCAGGGGATGAATGTGCACCATGCGAGCCTGGCCAAAACTTTCCCGATCGGTGAACGATTCAACTTAGTCTATACTGCGGCGTTCTCAAATCTCTTTAATCATCCCCACTTCAACAGCATTCGAAGGAATGTCACAGCGTCGGACCCCGGAAAGTACGTTTCAATTCATAACGCGTTCTGGGCCGAAAAGGGTTCACATCGTCGTGTCATCATGAAGCTCCGTTTGGAGTTCTAAGATCCGGCGGATTGGTGAAGTCGGAATTCGAGGCCCTGCCCGTCAATTGACGGGCAGGGCCTTTTACTTTTATAGGGGGTGAATTGCACGTGAGTACCCCCCTCTCCCTTTTAGGCCTGACCGGGCCCCTATAATCGTAATTCTGGAGGAAATGGTTTCAGCCAGTTACCAGCTGGAAATCTCTTGTGAGAAATGCCACGAGAGGTGCCCGGTGAAAGACGTGATCGAGTTAAGCGGATCCCGCTAATTTGTTGGGCCAAGGTTCAGCAGGCGGACCTTCTTTTCGGCCGGAGGCCCCCCCTCCCCCTTATCTTTTGGTGTTAGACTTTAGGCGACTTGGAAGAGACCTGCTTGGTGAGTCAGGAGAGCCTGACCGACTACAAATGTTCAAGACGTCACTTACCCTACAACACCGTTTACCTTTCAGGAACTTGCCGATTGGCGTATGGGAGTCGGTAGTCGAGACTGTGTCGCTGGCTGTCTCCGCCCACGAATTTTCGCGCCCCTGGCCCCGGCACCTGCTCGGACTGGCTTCTTTCGGCTCTGGTTTGGTGCTGATTTGTTTTTCGCTGGTGCCCTTTTTGTGTTCAGCCACCCTTTCTGGCTCGTTGGTTCAGCCTCGCCCCCAATTTTCAGATGTGACTGAAGAAGTTGGCATCCGGTTTCGACATGAAAACGGCCAATCTGACCAGAAATACATGGTAGAGACATTTGGCTCAGGCGTAGCCTGGCTGGACTACGATAACGACGGCTATCTGGACCTGTACTTCTCGAATGGGGCCAATGTTGCCAACGGGCAGCGCTCTCCGGGAAATATACTACTGCGCAATACCGGTAAAGGAACCTTTGTTGATGTCACAGAAGAAGCAAAACTGGTCGGCAATGGAAAGTACGCCACAGGAATCGCTGTAGGCGATTATAACAACGACGGTCTGCTGGATTTGTTTGTCACTACCTACGGGCCGAACCTGCTCTTTCGGAATAATGGCGATGGAACTTTTAGCAACCTGACCGCACAAGCCGCACTTGCGGGTGATCAATGGAGCAGTAGTGCCGGGTTCTTTGACTATGACAGAGATGGGGATCTGGACTTATACGTAGTGAACTACCTGGATTACAGGCTGGAGGAGGATCCCTATTGCGGGTTTCAGATCGAGGGGTATCGAACGTACTGCGACCCGACAGTATTCGATGGATCTGCGGATCAACTTTATCGAAATAACGGTGACGGCACCTTTAGCGACGTGTCTGTGGAGGCAGGGATAGCGAATCCTTCCGGGAAAGGCCTGGGTGTTACTTTTGGAGACTTCGATCAAGATGACGATGTGGACATTTATGTGGCCAATGACCTGGTTCGAAACTTTCTTTATCAAAACAACGGCGACGGGAGTTTTTCCGATATGACCTATACGGCCGGGGTAGGCTACGATCTGAATGGCAAGCCTCAGGCAGGCATGGGAGTAGACAGCGGCGATTTCGATGGTGACGGGCTACTGGATATTTTCGTGACCAATTTTTCTGAAGAACTAAATGCCCTGTATCGTAATCAGGGAGACTTCACATTCCAGGAGGTTTCCCAGGGTGTGGGTCTCGGCTCCGGTCTCCACCCACTGGGGTTCGGAACAAGACTGTTCGACTTTGATAATGATGGGGATTTGGATATTTACGTAACCAACGGACACGTCATCGACAATGTCCAGCTCTATCACCCTCAACTCTCCTATGCCCAGAAAGCTCTCCTTTACGAGAATCTGGGCGCCCGTTTTAGAGATGTATCCTCCGCGAGTGGAACTCCTTTTGAAGAGAAGGTAGTGGGCCGTGGCGCGGCTTTTGGGGATTTTGACAACGATGGAGATGTGGACATTGTCGTCGCCACCTGTGGGCAGGGACCGATTCTAATGAGAAATGATGGGGGGAATCGGAATCATTGGATTTCGATCAGTGCGCGTGGAAGGGAAAGCAACCATTTTGGGCTGGGTGCGAAGGTTATCGTCGAAACGAAAAGCAAGATCCAACTGAAAGAAATCAATAACGTCGCCAGCTATCTGAGCAGCCACGACATTCGGCTGCACTTTGGATTGGGTCAGGATAAGACAGTTAAACGAATTGAAATTACCTGGCCCAGTGGCAAGAAACAGACTCTGAAGGACCTTCCTGCCGATCAGTTCCTTCTCGTCGAAGAACCTTAGCCCGCATTTCTCGGTGCGCCGTGAAAGGCGCAGATCTTCAGTGGGTGCGAATCCCACCCGGC
>JALLOM010000003.1 GCA_027717865.1 Acidobacteria bacterium AH-259-O06
GATAGTCACCAATGTACTCGAGGGCTTTTCTGGATGGAAAGACTAGGTTGAGAGACCGGGTCAGTTTCTTAAACGCCAGCAAGTACTCGAAGCGCAGGTCTTCGTCGTAGAAGAGATCGAAGAAGGCGTCATGGTCGGAGAGGTCTTCGAGGCCGCGATCCTTGAGTAGCTGCATGATGGACTTGTAGGTCCCCTCGAGCTCTAGCAACTCGTCCTCAAGCGAGCCGAAGTTCTCGAGGATCTCCAGTTGCTCCTTTTCGTCATAGACGTCGATCGCTTTCTTCAGATGATGACCGATCCCCACGTAGTCGATGATGAAGCCCTTGTGTTTCCCCTCGCCGCTGACTCGGTTCACCCGAGCGATAGCCTGTAGCAGGTTGTGGGCAATGATCACCTTGTCTAGGTACATGACCTGCTCAATTCGGGCATCGAAGCCAGTTAACAGCATGTTGTTGACGATGATGATACCGACATCCCCTGTAATTCCCTCACCCTCTCCATCGAAGGGCAACTTGAAACTCTTGATCGTTGTCTGATGCTTCGACTTGTCCGTGTGCACCTTGATGTATGGCAGATCGTTGTGACTCCCTGAAATGATCACATCGGTCTTAAGTTTCTTGAGAGTTCCAAGGTCGAGATTTTTGTGGTTGTCTTGTTCGAGCTGGGAGATCGCGTCCGCGAGGGCGACGTCGATATGGGTCTTGTAGCGAACCGCCGCCTCGCGTGAGGTTGTAACCACCTGTGCCTTGAAACCGTTCGGGAAGACGTGCTCCAGATAATGGGCGACCAAGTCCTTGGCCTTGGCGGCGATGGTCTCCTGGGCTTCCAGGTAGGCATCCCGGGAGCTGTAGCCAAGGATCTCCATGCGTTGCTGGAGGTTGTAGTCGCTGAAGACGTCCTCGAAGGCCGTGTCCATCCCCTTCTGGTCCGGCACCTCGGCGTCATGGGTGCGACCTTCGTAGACGATCTCGAGGGTCACACCGTCCTCGATGGACTGCCGCATGGTGTACTTGTCTATGTAGTCGCCGAAGACCTTCTCGGTCTTGTCGATGGGGGTCCCCGTGTAGCCGATGCGGGTGGCGTTGGGGATGGCCCTGTCGAGGTTCGCGCCAAGGAGGTAGTACTGCGAGCGGTGTGCCTCGTCTGTCATCACGAGGATGTGCGAGCTTATGTTCAGCTCGGGGAACGATTCGCTGAGGTCTGCCTCACGGAACTTGTGGATCATCGCCATGACGAGATCCGAGGAGTCCGTGCGGAGCAGCTCCTTCAACTTCTTGATGCTGTCAGCCACCTTGATGGTAAATCCAATGCCCTGACTGGTCTCGGTTAGCTGTTCCTCGAGCTGGGTGCGGTCGGTGACAAACACCACCTTCCAGTTGGAGAGCTGCGGATGACGGTACATCTCCCGCACCATGAACATCATTGTGAGCGACTTTCCCGACCCCTGGGTGTGCCAGATGATGCCGCCGCGCTCCATAGGGCTCTTGCCCGCCAGGAGCCGCGCTACCGCGAGCTTGACGGCACGGAACTGTTGGTAGCGCCCCACGATCTTGATCGTCTGTCCCTTATCGTCAGTCGAGAAGAGGGTGAAGTTGCGAATCAGGTCCAGCAGATTGTCCCGGTCCAGCATTCCGGCGACCAGGCGCCGCTGATCGTTGGGCGAGCTCGCGCCGTGCTCCAGGTCGTCCACCGTGCGTGGGTAGGGATCCGCCCAGCGGTAGAAGTGCTTCTCGTCGTGTGTGGTGATCGTGCCGAACTTAGCCTCTTGGCGGCAGGTGGCCACGATGAATTGGTTATAGAAGAAGAGCGGAGGACTGCCCTCTCCCTTAGCCCCACGTTGCTCGCTGTAGCGCATGAGCTGGTCGATGGCCTCCGGGATAGGCTCCTTCACCTTGGGCGACTTACACTCCACAACCACCAGCGGGATGCCGTTCAGGAAGAGCGTGATGTCGGGAATGATGTGGTGCTCCGTTCCCAGGATGCGCACCTTGAACTGGGAAACGGCGATGAAACTGTTCTTGTCCCGATCATCGAAGTCGATAAAGCTAACCGTCGGGCTCTTCTCGCCGGTTTTGCGGTTCTCCGAGACGCTGGTGTTCTCCAGAAGCAGGTCGAGAGCGTGGCGGTTATTCTCGAGCAGGTTTGTACTCGGGAAGTTACCTGTAAGGCGCTTAACGACCTCCTCCACCTGATCGGCGTCCAGCCAGGGGTTGATCTTCTGGAGAGACTCTCGAAGGACCGGGCCGAGCACGACCTCAGTGAAGCTCTCGCGATAGCTTTCGTCAGGGTTCTGCTTCGTTTCGAGGCGGATGATTTTCCACTCGAGGTCAGCGAGTTGATCCAGGAACGGCTCCTCAACGTGGTTCTTCTCGTCGAGCTTGATGTGCTTGGGAGTCTTGTCCTGCTGAGCCATCACCTCGCCTTGGCCCCTTGATCGACCAGCTTCGTGACCCGCACCTTGCCTGAGAGGAGGTCCTGCATCAATCCAGCCTTAAGCCTGATCAGTTTTTCCCCCTGGCATTGCTCGGCCGCGATAGCCGCCTGCTGACTGTTCAGAATATCAGCGATTCTCTTTTGTTCGTGGTTATTTCTGGGGAACGCGATGAGGATGGTTCTAAGGTCGCCAAGCGTTATCTCAGTGAACGTCGTGCCCTTCTGCACAAGCATGAGCTGAGTGCCGACGGCAGGTGTACGCATAAACCACAAGAGGAAGTCTGTGCGCACAGAGCTACCGGGAGAAATCTTGGCGGTCCCCTGCGTAAGGTTTGCTCCATCGATCTCTTTCGGGATGGGCAATACCTTGCCGACGGTTGCGCGGAGTGCGAATACGATGTCTCCGAAATGAACCTCCGAGCGCCGGTACGATTTGGCGATCGCCTTTGTCGTTCTCAACAATCTTGGCAGTGGCAGGGTGTCCCCAGACATGTCTCCGGTCCGTATGTATGGCACACCGCCCTCAACGTGCGGACCGGCTTGGACAATCCCGTAGGTGATGGGCTCCTTCACTAACGTGCCCAGTGGAGACGCATCCCACTTAATCGGAATCCGCCCCAGCGGCGAGTTCTTGAACTCGTGGGTCTCTTCCGAGCGGATGTTGCCGTGTTCGTCGATGCCGCGGGTGAGAAGATCCTGCAGCAGGCCGGTTTTGATGCGCTGCTGCTTCGCGATGATGGCCTCAGTCTGCTCGATGACTGTGTCGATGGTGTCGAGGATCTTCCCTATACATTGCTGCTCTGGGAGGGGTGGCACCGGCACTTCCAAGTTCTGAATGTTGCTAAGTACAAGGCGCTTGAGAGCACTTCCCGACGTCGCGTTCTCGATCTGCTGCTGGAAATCTGATGATCTAAGGGCCTGTCCGAGGAAACGGCGATCCACACCGTGGCGGGGCCGCATGATGCAGATTGATGATAGAGCCGTAATTGATTCCGGTTGCTCGTAAACGACGACCTTACCGATCGTTCCGTCCTTCGATAGCAGGACATCGCCTGGGTTGACCCCGCAGCCACCGGATTGCAGTTTCCGAAAGTCGGCTTCAGAGATCCTGGTGCAAGAGCCTAGGTCTACATGCCCATTCCGCAAGTCCTTCACGTTGGCGATCGCAGGGCCCGCCGGCTGCGGAGCTGGGCTCAAATGCGATCCGTCGGTCAGCCTGGAGCATATGGTGCTCAGTGGTTCCCGTTTCCAAACTTGCTCGATCCCAGGTGTCTGTTCAGACATAGGCGAGCCCCCGCATGAAGGAATCAAGCCGTGCCTCAATTTTACTACGGTCGCGTTCGAGGTCTTCCAACGTCACCTGATACTTGTCCCACAGGTGGTCAACAGCCTGGACCAACTCGCGTTCTTGCGCGCTGAGGTATCGAGCCAGTTGCGAGACCGCTAGCTCATAAAGCCTTTTCAGGATGAGCTGCTTGGCCTCCTCGGGCTCGAGCTCACCGCCGATCTGCATCATCAATCCGTCGATCAGGTTAAGGCGCTTTTCCAGAACGGCTTTGTCCTTGTTCAGGGCGTTGATCTTCTTCTTGTCGTCCTTGTTGCCTGGGTCGAGCTCCCCGAGCCGCAGATCCGCCTGCTGGATCAAAGCGCGGCTTTCCGCCTTCTTCTCGTCCGCGCCAATCCTCTTGAGACTTAGCTTAATCTCGAGGTCGCGCTCGGTCATCTTCAACGTGGCCTTGTGTGTCTTGATGCGTTTCTCGACGGCGGTTGTGGTGGCGAGCTGGTCCTGGTAAATCTTGCGCTCTTTGGTAGCCGATTCGCCGGCGGAGTCTTTCAAGTCATCGAGCATACTCTTCAGGTATTTCTTGATGACTGCGGCCGTGACCTTCTCATCCTCGTCGGGCTCATACTCCACCGCCTCCACCGCTTCCTGCAGTTCGGCCTGGGCTGTGCTGATCTTCCCCTCCAACGCCTCGATCGTGTCGGCGTCCGCCTGAAAGAAGGCTACAACCAGGTAGTCATCGGGAATAAGCGAGTGATGCCAGCCGGTGCTGATGATGGTCTTGAGGTCGAAACGGATGGCTTGCCACCAATTCACGAAGGCACCCGCGGACTGAAACTCGTCGAGCACACCCAAGGGCACGAGCTTGGCCTTGAGGGTACCCAGTAGCTCGCTGCGCACCTGTGGCAGGATGTTGTTAGATTCGAGCTTCGCGAAGTCGTCCCGCGCCAGTTTCCACCAGTCTTCAAGTGCCTTGTGATGCTCAGCCAGGACCTGCTGGAGCTCCGGGTTGGCCTCCAGCAGCGGCTTAATGGCGGCCTTCCCCTCGATCTGATCTTTGAAGCGCATGTAGCCCTCGCGGTCCGGCTCGAAGACCGTGCCGGGATCGACGCGGAACTGGTCGAACTCAGGCTTGCTGGCCTCGATCTCGCCTTCTGGAATCCCTCCGATGAGGTGCGCTTGGACGTCCTCGGGCTCCGGTGTAGGCGTGTTGTCGACGTAGCGGCGGATGTTAAGGTTGTAGTCGTGGTCCTTGGCGATCTCGTGCCTTTCCACCAGGCGTGAGTACTTGAGGATTTCGCGCTTCTCGGTGAAGACGAAGTCGATCTTCTCGATGTCTTCGGGGCGAAGCTTGTTCTGGTTCTTCCCCTCGGCGAACTCCCGGTCGGCGTTGATAAAGAGGATCTTGTCCCGGAGTTCGTCGGGCTTGTTCTTGTTCACGACCAGAACGCAGGCGGGGATGCCAGTGCCATAGAAGAGCCCCGGGGGCAGGCTGATGATGGCCTCAATGATGTCGTCCTGGATGAAGAGCTCGCGGATCAGCTTCTCCTTGCCTCTGCGGAAGAGCACGCCGTGGGGCATGATCGTGGCCATGCGCCCATCGGGCTTCAGACTGGCAATCATGTGCTGGACGAACATGAGATCGGCTTTCTTGCCGGTTTCAGGGCAGAACTCCCGGAAGCGGTTGGCGAACTTCATGCTGGCGCGGCTGTAGTTCTGGGAAAAGGGCGGGTTGGCGAGCACCCGGTCGAACTTCTTGATCTGGCCCCCCTCCAGGATCAGCGGGTCCTCTAGCGTGTCTCCGTTCTCGATGCTGAAGCGGGTGATGTTGTGGAGGATCATGTTCATGTTGCAAATGGACCAGACGGTGCCATTGGAATCCTGGCCAGAGAGGGACAGGTCGTTGGGGTCCTGGCCCTGCTCTTCCACATACTGGTGCGCTTGGATGAGGAAGCCGCCCGAGCCCACGGTCGGGTCGTATATCTCCATCCCGACCTTGGGCTTCACCAGCTGGATCAGCAGTCGTACTACCTCGGCGGGGGTGTAGAACTCGCCGCCCTTCTTGCCGGCGCTGTCGGCGAAGTACTTGATCAGATACTCGTAGGCGGCACCCAGCAGGTCGGGGAACTCGAAGTTGTCGTTAACCAGGACGAACTGCGGCTGATTGAAGTGGTCGAGAAGGTCTTTCCACTTCTGGTCCGGGATCTTGGTCTTGCCCTTGACCGCGTTGAAGTCAATGTTGTTCTTCAGTACTCCGGCCAGGGCGTCGTTCTCGTCCTCGAGGGCCGCGATGGCCTTATTGAGCATGTTGCCAATGTCGTGCTTGAGATGCTTGAGGGGCGGCACCTCCTGGCCGTTCTCGTCGGTCCAGCCTTCGTGCCAGCGGGCGCGCTTGGGTACGAAGAAGGTTTCACCATAGGAGGTCTTGTCCTCCAAAAGCTCGGCGAAGAGCTTGGGATCGTCCTTCTTGATGTGCGCGTACTGCTTCTTGACCTGCTCGCGCTTGCGGTCGAACTCGTCCGACAGGCGCTTGATGAACAGCATTCCGAAGATGAACTCCTTGAACTCGGAGGCGTCCATCTTTCCGCGGAGGATGTCGGCGGACTTAAAGAGGAAGGATTCGAGCTGGGCGAGAGTAATCTTCTCTTGGTGCAATGTCTAGTCCGTTTCGTTGGATGGATTGTACAACACGTTAATGGTCTGACCACAAGTAAGCAATGGGGACGGAGTTTTTTTTAGCTGCTACCAAATCTTTTCAAGGCTGCCCAGTTGATCGCCATCGAGAGCGAAGTCGTTTTCCCCCAGAGACTTAGGAGAAAATCGAAACTTGTGTGACTTACCGCGGCAGGGGATCTCTGCCGCTGGCGCTTTCGACACTCTCTGACGCACGCAGCGTTGCGCCGAACATATCCGAGTTTGCTTTGATGATAGGTGTGAGCATCTCGACGCTCCAAAATTGGGAACAGGGGCGACGTAAACCAGAAGGGCCCGCAAGAACACTATTGAAAGTAGCTGCTGAAAAACCCGAAGCTGTGGCGGAGGCATTGAGCTCTTAGACTGAGCTTGGCCGATCCGTTATAAGCTTACACAAGAATCTGTCCTCCCGTTTGCCTCTACTCTTGATTGGTAACTCTTGGGTAGATGTGCTGTCTGCTCCGGATCCTGGTGAGTTGTCATTTTGAGTAAACACGAGTGGGGGGAATCAGACCGGGCTGAATGATTGGACGCCCGAGAAACCGTCAAACTGATTCCTCCCAATCCGAAGTGTGTAGTTTGCCGTGTAGGCAGGTTATAGACTGAAGCCATTGCCCGCCTTTCCCCGGCGCTATGGCTCCATCATCGCTACACGCGAAAGCAGCTCGACCTTCCTTAGACCCGAGGCCGCGACCTTGGCAAGTCAGCACTATATGGTCCCCAGGCTGTCTTCCCGAGCGTGTATAATCCATTCAACCGATACCGGAGGCTATATGTTCCACCATTTAGGAATAACAAGCCCAAAACTAACAAGTTGTGACGGGCGAGCCAGCTGGTTTCCCTACTACGCTGGATTCTCACCCGCCTTTGCATACAAGCTGCTCGATTCCGCACCAGGGGGACCTGGCTCCACGGTCCTTGATCCGTGGAACGGTAGCGGTACGACCTCCGCGGTAGCAAAACGCCTCGGTTATAGGGTTCTCGGTTACGACCTGAACCCTGTGATGGTAGTCGTTGCAAAAGCACGGATGCTGAGTTCTCGCGAGATCTCTAGTCTATGGCCGATCACAATTGAATTGTTATCAGACGAAAAGACTGACAACGGGCGTCTAGGGTACGAACCGCTTTGGGACTGGTTCACACCTTCCAGTGCTGCCGGGATTCGCGCCATCGAAATGAGGCTACAGAAACTGCTAGTCCGTTCGGGCCAGTACTCCCCACTGCGGTCGAAGGACCGGGTGGACTCATTGTCTGATTTAGCTGCATTTTTCTATACGGCGCTCTTCCGCACTGTCCGATCACTCGTGAGGCGCTTCGTGGCTTCAAACCCTACATGGATCAAAAAACCCGGGAGCGGGCGGCGTAGAATTCGTCCTCGATATGAAACTGTTCGGGCCACATTCGCGAAAGAAGTTGCCCGAATGATTCGGAGCATGTCTGAGGATCTAATTTTCGTTCACGATTTCGAGCCTGAGCAAAACGAAGCCTCCATCTCCGTGGCATCTTCGGAGTTGCTTCCATGTACCGCTGGTACGGTCGATCTCATCCTGTCTTCTCCACCATACTGCACAAGAATAGACTACGCTGTTGCAACAATGCCGGAACTTGCCGTTCTTGGCTACGGCAACGACCAGGGCTTTCGCAAGCTGCGGGAAAGCCTCATAGGTACATCGACGGTTCCGAAGATCGCACCTAGGGTTTCCGATGCCTGGGGTTCTACTTGCCGAAGTTTCCTCAATAGCGTTGTGTCCCATAAATCGAAGAGCTCACATTCCTACTACTATAAGAACCATGTCCAATACTTTAAGGCGATCTTCCGCTCAATTCGAGAAATCTCACGCGTTCTCAAGCCGGGCGGCATGTGCGTCTTAGTGGTGCAAGACTCGTATTACAAAGAGATCCACAATGACCTCGCTGCTGTAGTTATCGAGATGGCCCAGGCGAGTCGGATGGAGTTGGAGGCTCGTGCCGATTTCTGTCAATCCAGAACCAGAGCCGGTGTGAATCCTTCTGTCAGAAAGTATCGCAGAGGCTGGAGCGCCACTGAAAGTGTTTTGTGTTTTCGTCGTGTTTAGTGCGTTGGGCGAGCTGGTATATCCTGATATTGCGGTCAATCCCGTTCGGCGAAAACCTTAAACGAAAGGTATGGATATGAATTCGAAGAGCACTGGATTTACGATAGCGGAATACTGCTCGCAAATGGAAGCTGGATCCATCATTGTTAACCGCGAGTATCAAAGAAGTTCAAAGGTGTGGCCACCAGCAGCCCGCTCCTACTTAATTGACACAATTCTAAGTTCCTTCCCCATGCCAAAGATTTCGCTCTATCAGAAGACAGACCTGCGTAGCAGGAAGACTATTAAGGAGATTGTTGATGGTCAGCAGCGCAGTCAGGCGATCTACGATTTTTTTAACAATACACTTCGTATTACTGGTCCTAGCAGATGGGCTGGCAAGAGGTTTTTGGACTTAGAAGAACCGGACCAACAGCGATTCATTGAATACCAAATAGACGCTGACCTATTTGTGGCAGCGACCGACGATGAGATCCGTCAGATGTTTCGTCGCATAAACTCTTACACCGTGCCTCTTAACCCTGAGGAGCAACGTCACGCAACCCATCAAGGCGCCTTCAAGTGGTTTGTTGTTGGCGAAACCGAAAAATATGCTTCAACATTGAAGCAAATAGGTGTTTTTAAAGAACGTGCCCTAAGTCGAATGGCCGATGCCAAGTTAATTACCGAGCTGTGTCTGGCTCTTTCGAGTGGCATGGAAACGTACTCTAAGAAAAAACTAGACAATTTCTACAGGGTCCACGAAGTTGAATTTCCGAGTCAGGAGAGGATGTCGGCCTACTTCGCGACAGGATTCGGCGTTATCTCCGAATGGCACGATTTGCACGGAGGAGCGTTGATGAAACCCGCTAATCTTTACTCTCTTTTTCTCGCTGTCATTCACATGCGGGAGCCAATCAGCGTCTTCGAGTCAGTGTTCTCTGCCAGTTCGTTTGTGAGGGGTTCGGAGGAAATACTGTTGGCCAATTTGACTGCACTCTCTGCGGCGCTGGAAGCCGACTCAGCACCGCTTTCGTTTCGCGGATTCTTCGATGCGTCGGATCAAGCAACAAACACCAAAAGGAATCGTGAGACTCGATTTCGATGGTTGTGTCGAGCACATGGCTCCGAACTTATCGAATGAATCCGTGCAGGAAACTCTGGGATCTTTTTGTTAGTTCGCGCAGACGGCTTGCACGTTTGCGCTCCCTGCTGATTGGGGTGTACGCAGGTCGAGAGGACTATGAGGCGAGACTTGCGTATGTAACGATTGAAGTACTCAATCACTGGTCGAATTTCATGCGGGCTTACTTCCTTTCCTCAATGTTCTCAGCCATGTCCCACAGCGGAACGAAAGTAACTGCGCCGGGCCCTCGACTGAACGCTAATCAGGCGATCGGAATCGCTGTTACTACCTGGCGACCACGAGCTGTACCGAGATCTGACGGCAGCTGGCGGAGAAGAGATGAGCCCGCTTGGCACGATCCGGCCCAGATGATTCAGATCTTCAGGAAGGCAAGCCCATCGAATCTATCAGATGTGGAGGCTGCTTTATCCACAGGTGAGAGAACGTTCTTGGATCTCCCAGTTTTTCGGAATTTCTTCGGTCATCGAAACGCAGACTCTGAGGCAGCTGCCCGGAATCTAGCCCCGCTTTACGGGATCTCAGCAACGAAGCGACCGTCCCAGATTCTAATGTCGCGACCTTTGGGGAGACCACAGCCTCTCATGATGGATTGGATCGATCATATCTCCTTTACAATTGAGTATTTGTGCACCTGAAGCGATTCACTAATTCATTTCATGGCGAAGCAAGAGAAAAGCGTCCTTGACTATACTGTTCCTCCTGAAGATCGTGTTCCCACCTGGCGAAAGGTCGCTTATTCACTGGTCTCGGCTCCCGAAGTCTTAATGACCGCCACTAATAGATGGCAATGTCTTCGACCGGCTGCCCGCCGAGATGTGGCTCGCAATCCCGAAGCTTCCCGAAGATCAATGCGCAGAATCGACTGATTCGGAGATTTCCTCACGGAGAGGCTGTGCGAGGGGTCTCCCGGGTCTTACAACAGGCTCACCTGCCTTTCGGAATCATCACCCGCAGACAGCTTGACCGGTTGAGTGATTACAAACTGGTGATCCTTCCCAATGTCCTCCGAATGGACGAAGAGGAGGTGGCAGCGTTTCGCGACTATGTACGACGGGGCGGCTTTCTTTATGCCAGCGGAGAAACCTCACTGACGACGACCGAAGGTCATCACAAAGAAGATTTCATGTTGGCTGACGTTTTCGGCTGTCACCTGCAGGACGAGGTGCCCTTAAACGTGAACTACATCAAACCTGGAGATGAAGCTCTAAAACAGGCAGTGGCGCCGCAGGACTACGTCAGCGAGGTCCCCGAATCCATGCTGTCAACCATCGCGTCGCCTCCAAAAGGCGGTGGGACTCAGATCCTGCTTGCTGAAAACCCCGAAGGTGAACCGCTGGCTACGCTGACTTACCCTTACGGAAATCCCGATTTCGGGTCAGTTTTCGACCGTCGTTGGCAAGTATTCATAGTGCGCCGCCCTGGGAAGATACAAACCATCCAGTGGTCGTTCGTAACCATTTTGGGGAGGGTTGTGTTGTTTACTCGGCGCGCGTGATCGAAGCGGTAGACGCCGAAGTCAACCAGCGTCTCTTGACCGCGATTCTGAGTTCACTTCTCACTGAGCCAGTAGCTTACGGCGCCGAGGCCCATCCTGCGGTATGGATGAACGTTCTATATCAGCCGGAGAACAATCGGTTCATCGTCGGCTTCCTCAACTATCAGGAGACCCTCCCGGTTGTACCAATCTCCCGTCTTTCATTCTGGCTTCGAGCTCCCGAGGGTAGACGAATCGTTGGTTTGCGAAGCCTGCCGGATGGAACAGAGATCAACTATACCGTGAACGGTGAGGGAACCCTCCACGCCGAAGTGGACAACCTTGATGTCTTCAAGATGTTGGCGGTTGAATTGGCTTGAGGTTGCTGGCACACAGAAGGAACAAGCTCGAAGTTTCAACCCTTGTGAAACAATCTGACGGGGGTTGGCAGATGATAGGGAACCGCTTCACGCCAGTGGGTTCTTCCAGGTAAGTCCCGGAAATCGGGCGAAGTCCGCGTCAGTCGAGCAGAGCGTCAACCCGTGCTCAATCGCCAGTGCGGCCAAGTGGGCATCCGGGACGTGATTGGCCCGCAATGCACTGTCTTGGAGTAGAGACCCGAGAACCTGCCGATGGCTTTCCGTGGGTAACGGGATCCAGCCGGCCGGACAATCCAACCACTCCTCGACTTGTCGCCAAGCTCCTTCTATAGACTCGGGGCGTTCGAAGACACGTGGGTTCGACACCAGTCGAACGAACCCCAACAGACTGGGCCAGGGTAGCCCGACTTTCACCGCACCGTTTAAGTGTGAATCCAACCAGTCCCGGGCAGCTTCGTGCTGCGCGAAAGAGGACACCCGGGCATAAATCAGTAGATTGGCGTCAACCAGTATCATCGGAAGGATTCCCCTTCTGCCACAGCCAGAGCCTCGGAGACGTCATCAATACTGCCAACCAGGCATCGGCCGAGGGCGATTCCCTCTGTTCGATACGGTTTGCGCTCCCGATCAGGCATTTCTGCTTGCTGCAGCCCGAGTCGAAGCAAGTCATTGACGATTCGTTTTAGACTGGAGTTGCTTTTTTTCCGCAGCCGGTTCAGCTGCACCGCAACATCTTCGTCGAGTGTCAGCGTGGTTCTCATACATCACAGCATATAGCATCTGATGTTATGATGTCAAATTATCAGCAGAATGATGCCGTGCTGTTCAAAAATTCAACCGAATCGTAAGTACTTATCTACTCGATCTCGAACAAGAGATCTCCTGGGTTGACCCTTTCGCCTTGCCTGACTTTGCAGGTTCTCACGGTGCCGGACTTCGGCGATCTTAACTCATTTTGCATCTTCATGGCCTCGATAATAAGCAGACCCTGTCCAACTTCGACTCTCTGGCCCTCGGCAGCCAGAACGGCGATGACCTTTCCTGGCATTTGGGCCCTCAGGGATGCCACACCCGCCATGTGGGGCCGAACCGACTCGAGCCGCAGTTTGTCTTTCAGGCTGTAGATCTGGATCGAGAAGGTTCGATTGCGCCAATCAATGAGCAGCCGGTGTGCTGTCTCGGTGACGAGGACGTCTTCAATCTTTCCCTTGATTTCTAAGGTCCAACGTCCCTGGCTGCGACTCAGGACGCGAACCGGCAGCACTTGCTCCCCGTCGGGTCGATGGATTTTTATTTCAAAGTATGATCCCTGCTCGGGGCTGTCTCGCTCCTCTAATTCGATGAGATAGGTCTGATTGTCGTACTGGGCCTCAAGTTTCACGCCGTGCTGCTCGCCCCAAGACGTTACCATACTTATGAGGCGAGGCAGTTCGTTTTCACCATTTGCGGAATCGATTGGGGAAGCGCCCGTAATTCTTCCACAGACTATAGGCGCGTTGGGATCTCCGTTTCGGTGTGTGGGCCTGATGGAAGTGGTCGATAGCAGCGGCAATCAAAGGGATCGTTTCGGCTTTTTCCAGCTCCTTTTCCATCCTCTCCACTAATTGGTGCTCGTCAATAAAGTGCGTGTGAAGGCCGCCATTAACGAATATGGGATGAGAGAGGAGGACTTCAAAGAAAGGAATTGTGGTCCGCACACCCGCGATCTTGTATTCACGCAGAGCCCTTCGCATTCGAACAATAGCTTGTTTCCGGCCCTCTCCGTAGGCCACCACCTTAGAGATGAGTGGATCGTACTCAATGGGAATGGTAGATCCGGCACAAACGCCGCTATCAGTGCGGACGCCGGGACCGGAAGGCTCAAAATAAGTGTTGATCTTGCCGGGCGAAGGCGAAAACTTGTCTTGAGGATCTTCAGCGTAGACGCGACATTCAATGGCGGCGCCGCCAAGCCGGATGTCTTCCTGACCATAGCGCAGCTTTCGTCCTGCAGCGACAAGGATTTGCTCGCGTACCAGATCGATGCCCGTCACCATTTCCGTGACCGGGTGCTCCACCTGAAGGCGAGTATTCATCTCCAGGAAATAAAACTTGCACTCTTCGGGTGTACTCGCTGCCTCGACCATAAACTCGACCGTTCCCGCATTGTAATAATCGGCAGTCCTGGCAACGGCCACAGCTGCTTCGCCAAGTCTCTGCCGGAGCTCATTGTCAACCAGAGGCGACGGGCTTTCTTCAACAAGTTTCTGGTGACGCCGCTGAATAGAGCATTCCCTTTCTGCAAGGTGAATTAAGTTGCCCTCCAGGTCCCCCAGCACTTGAATCTCAATGTGACGCGGTTTGACCAGGTACTTTTCCATAAAGACAGTCGGGTCATTAAAGGAGGACCTGGCTTCGCTGCGGGCCGTTTCATAAACGGACCGGAGCTCCTGCTCAGTGGAGACTACCCTTAAGCCTTTGCCTCCGCCTCCAGCACTGGCCTTGAGCATCACCGGGTATCCGATTTGAGAAGCGGCCGTCAGAGCGTCTTCCATCGACTGAAGGGCTCTCTCGGTACCCGGCACGATCCGTACTCCAGCCTCATGAACGGCTGCCCGGCTGGCAATCTTGTTCCCCATCAACTTCATGGAGGCAGCTGAGGGGCCAATGAACACCAACCTGGAGTCCGCACAGGCCTGGGCGAATTTCTCATTTTCTGCCAGGAAACCGTATCCAGGGTGGATTGCCTCCGCTCCAGACTTTTGCGCGGCATCGATGATCTTTTCGATTACCAGGTAGCTTTGCGTGGATGGGGAAGGCCCGATGCAGCGAGCCTCATCGGACAGCTTGACGTGAAGGGCCTCTCGATCAGCGTCTGAATAGACCACTACCGGCGATATACCCAGATCCCGACAGGCCCGGATAATTCGGACTGCAATCTCCCCCCGATTGGCGATTAGAATCTTTTTGAATGGCGGCATTTTACCAGGAGCCAGAATCCAGAATTCAGAATCCAGAAGGCTGACCGCCGGCGACTGACAATACTCAACAGCTCACAGCTCAAAACTCAGAACTCAGGACTCAGAACTCACAGCTCAACAGCTCAAAAGCTTCAGTCACAGCGGTATATTTCCATGCTTTCGGGGCGGATTCGTATCACGCTTGTTGGCAGTCATCTCCAGAGCCCGAATGAGTTTGGACCGTGTGTGCTGAGGCTCAATGACCTCGTCAATATAGCCTCGCTGCGCGGCAATGTAGGGATTGGCGAATTTCCTTCGAAATTCTTCCACTTTCTCCTCTTTAAATTTCTGCGGATCAGAACTCGCCTCAAGTTCTTTACGGTATAAGATTTCTACAGCCCCTTGTGGACCCATCACGGCAATTTCAGCCGTCGGATACGCGTAATTCATGTCCGCCCGGATGTGTTTGGATGCCATTACACAGTAGGCCCCCCCATAAGCCTTGCGTGTGATGAGTGTGATCTTGGGCACCGTTGCCTCGGCAAAGGCATAAAGAAGTTTAGCGCCGTGTTTAATGACCCCACCATGTTCCTGGCTGACCCCGGGTAGAAACCCCGGCACGTCTTCAAAGACTACGAGGGGGATGTTAAAAGCATCACAAAAGCGAACGAACCGAGCTGCTTTGACTGACGAGTTAATGTCCAGAGTTCCTGCCAGGACGGCCGGCTGGTTGGAGACAATTCCCACCGGAAACCCGTTTAATCGAGCAAACCCGATCACGATGTTTTCGGCAAAGTGGGGATGCACCTCAACAAAGTCGTGGTCGTCCACGACCGAGTGGATGACATCCTTGATATCGTACGGCTTATCGGGATCGGCGGGGACGAGTGTGTTCAACTTTGGATCAACCCTGTCCGGGTTGTCCGAAGACTCTTGATGAGGCGGATCCTCCATGTTATTTGAAGGAAGAAAGGAGAGTAGCTTACGGATCTTAGCCAGGCATTCTTCATCGCTGTTGGCGGCAAAGTGGGCCACTCCGCTGGTGGTGGTGTGGGTGGTAGCTCCTCCCAGTTCGGATTTTGTCACTTCTTCCTGAGTGACAGTCTTGATGACGTCCGGCCCTGTAATGAACATGTAACTCGTCTTGTGCACCATAAAAATGAAGTCAGTAATGGCAGGCGAATAGACGGCTCCGCCGGCACAGGGACCCATAATTGCGGAAATTTGCGGAATTACACCACTAGCAAGAGTGTTGCGCAAGAAAATGTCGGCATAGCCGGCCAGGCTAACCACCCCTTCCTGTATGCGGGCCCCTCCGCTGTCATTGAGACCGATGACCGGGGCCCCCATTTTCATGGCCAGGTCCATCAGCTTGCAGATTTTGGCGGCGTAGGTCTCAGAGAGGCTTCCCCCAAAAACTGTGAAGTCCTGGGCAAAGACGTAGAGCAGGCGACCATCGATCTTGCCATAACCGGTAATCACCCCATCCCCTGGGATCTTTCTTTGTTCCATTCCCAGGTCGGAACAGCGGTGCACCACAAACTTGTCTGATTCCTCAAAAGTGCCTTCGTCGAGGAGAAAATGAATACGTTCTCGAGCCGTCAGCTTACCCGCTTTGTGCTGCCGCTCAATGCGTTCCTCACCGCCACCTTTTTCCGCCTCAAGATGACGATCTCGCAGCTCCTTTAGTTTTTCCTCAACGTCCATGTCCTTTTGAAGTTCCAAGTTCCAGGTTCCAAGTTCCAAGTTCCAGGTTTCAGGTTTCAGGTTGAAGTCTGAGAATTCTCTTCTGGATTCTGACTTCTGACTCCTGGCTCCTGGCTCCCTTCAACTGTGAACGAGCTGCTTTTGCCTTTCCCAATCGGCGAGAAACTTCTGCAGTCCGATGTCGCTGAGCGGGTGTTTAACCAGTTGGTTCAGCACCTTGTAAGGTAATGTCGCGATGTGGGCACCCAATTTGGCTGCCTTCAGAACATGCAGTGGATGGCGGATGGAGGCAACCAAGAGCTCGGTTTTAAACTGGTAGTTATCGTAGATGGTGAGGATGTCGGAGATAAGATCCAGACCATCGGCACTGATATCATCCAACCTTCCCACAAAAGGGCTGACAATGCTTGCCCCATTCTTGGCAGCCAGCAGTGCCTGGGTAGCACTGAAAACCAGGGTGACATTGACCCGGATACCTTCCTGACTCACTACGTGCAAAGCCTTCAGACCCTCACGGATCATGGGTATCTTGACGACGACATTTTTGTGGATCTTGGCCAGTCGCCGCGCTTCGTCGATAATTTCCTGTGATTCGGTCGACACCACTTCAAGGCTCACCGGGCCATCCACCAGGTCACAGATCTCTTTTGCCACCTCTTCCAGATCTCTTCCCTCCTTGGCAACCAGGGATGGATTGGTGGTAACACCATCCACAATTCCCATTGACACGCCTTCACGGATTTCCTCAATGTTAGCCGTGTCCAGAAAGAATTTCATCGTATTCCTCCTTTTGGTCCTTCTATTATACTGATACTCACCGTTTCCGATTTCGGACTTTCGTTCCCCGCCTTGTCGACGGCGGAAACCTGATAGTAGTAGGTCTTACCTGAGGTTACCGATTCATCCTGGTAAATGTTGATCCTAACCAATTGCGATGACTTTTCTAGCTGGTTCGGATCTGTTCCTCGATAGACAAAGTAACCTCTCAGATCCGCTTCTTTGTTTGCATCCCAGAAAATTCTAACTTTTCCCTCTAAGTCAAGGGCGGTAATATTTTGAGGAACTGAAGGGGGGAACTCATCTCTCGGAACCACTTTTAGTGTGTCACTAAATTCACTGAGAATCAGAGGATCCGCCCTGCGGGTGACACTTTGCACCTGGTAAGATTGCACTTCTCCGAACTGAAATTCAAGGTCGGTATATTCTGGGTTGCTAACAAAGTGTTCCGAGTTCACGAGATAACCCACCAAGTGGACCGGTCGAGAACCATCGATATTCTCTGTGGGCGGATCCCATCTCACCATGATTCGATCTTGCTGAACCTCCCGTCTCAGATTGCTCGGCGGCTGGGCGGGAGGGAGGCGTGCAGCCTGAACCATGTTTGAAAAAGGGGATCGGCGCCCCTGGCGGTTGACGAAACGAAGTGTGTAGCTGCACGTTTGGCTGAGCCCCGGGCGATCTTCGAAAAGAAATTTCTCCTGTTCCCGGTAGACCAAAAGCTTATTGCGCTCGATACGAGCTAGCGGTTCAGCTTCCTCACTCGGGGTGAGAATCGTCCCGCACTGGCGGTAGACCTCTACCCACCGAATCTCTTCAGGCGGAAGTGAGAACACGATCTGGAAACGATCTCCTGCCTGGATCCCTTCCAGGTCGGTCACAGTACCTGGATGGAGAATCACAGGAGGAAGTGGATCTGCCACCTTGGCACAAGCACTGAGCAAGAGGCAGCTGACAGCTGAGAGCTGACAACTGACAACTGACAACTGAGAACTGGGGAGGTGTGTCGAGGTATTTAAGAGGAGCAAGCCAACCAACAATCGATGACGGGTGCTTGGATGCGTGCAGTTGGCACTTCTCACACGAAGGCTCCGTTCCAGCTTGAAGGCTCCAAGCTCCACGTTTCAAGTTCCAGGTTCCAGGTTTCAAGGCGTGATCAAGCGGTCCCCGATCAGTTATCAGCTGTATCAGCTGTCCGCTGTGCTGTGAGTTGTCAGCTGTGAGTTGTCAGCTGTGAGTTGTCAGCTGTCAGCCGGTCAACTGCTCACAGAATGTAGCGGGACAGATCTTGATTCTTCACAATTTCCGCTAACTGATCCCGGACGTACTTTCCATCGATAATGACTTGTGTCCTGGACAAATTAGGCGCCTCGAAGGAGATTTCTTCTAAAAGTGCCTCCATGATCGTGTGCAGGCGGCGAGCCCCAATGTTCTCGGTATTTTCGTTCACAAGGTTGGCCAGATGAGCAATTTCGCCAATGCCATCCTTGGTAAATTTCAATCGGACACCTTCAGTTGCCAGAAGATCCCTATACTGCTTGACCAGAGCGTTTTTGGGCTCTCGGAGAATTCGAACGAAATCGTTTTCGGTCAAGGAGTCCATTTCAACTCTGACGGGAAATCTCCCCTGCAGTTCTGGAATGAGATCGGAGGGTTTCGAGACGTGGAAGGCTCCGGCAGCCACAAACAGGATGTGATCGGTGCGAAGCATCCCGTAGCGGGTGCTGACAGTGGTTCCCTCGACGATGGGTAAAATGTCCCGCTGCACACCTTCTCGGCTGATCTCGGGCCCTTGTCCGGTTTCTCTTCCCGCAATCTTGTCAATTTCGTCGATAAAAACAATGCCTGACTCTTCGACTCGCTCCAGGGCCTCTCGAGTCACCTGCTCCATATCAATGAGTTTGGATTCTTCCTCCACACTGAGGTAGTCCAAGGCTTCCTCGACGCTCATTTTGTGCTTTCGCTTGCGCGTTCCAAAGATGCCGGGCAAGAAATCCTTAATGTTAACGTCCATTTCCTCGATGCCCTGGCTGGTGATAATCTCAAAAGAGGGAAAACTGCGGCCGGGAACTTCCAACTCTACGCTTCTGTGGTTCAACTTGCCCTCTCGAAGCTGACGACGTAATTTCTCACGAGTTTGGTTAAATTTCTGGAGTCTTTCCGAGCTGAGTTGCTTGTCGAGTTCGGTCTGCGAAGCCTTCGCTTTTGTCTTCTTGAGAGGCGGAAGCAAAAGGTCGAGCAGTCGTTTTTCCGCAGTGCGTTGTGCTTTTTCTTCCACCTCGGCCGCCCTTTTCTGCCGAATCATTTCCACCGCGATATCGACCAGGTCCCGAATGATGGACTCGACATCACGGCCGACGTAACCCACTTCGGTGAACTTACTGGCTTCTACTTTCAGAAAGGGGGAATTGGCCAGCCGAGCCAGGCGGCGCGCGATTTCTGTCTTTCCGACGCCTGTCGATCCAATCATGAGGATGTTCTTGGGTTGGATTTCTTCGGCCATTTCCGCAGATAACTTCTGTCTGCGCATTCGATTCCGAAGTGCCACTGCCACTGCGCGCTTGGCCTTGCGTTGGCCCACCACGTACTTGTCGAGCTCATACACAATCTGCCCGGGTGTCATCTCATCCAGATTGAAGGGACCTTCTTCGAGTTGTGTTTTTAATGGGTGAGTAGCCATGACGAAAATTAGAAATTCAAGTCGATAACCACTTAGAAATGATTCAAAGGGATTCGACAGTTATGCAGGTGTTTGTATAGACACAAATCTCTCCTGCGATTTTCAGAGATTCCTCGGCAATTTCGGGTGCTGATTTCTTTGTAAACTTCAGCAGAGCGCGAGCTGCTGCCAGGGCATATGGACCTCCGGATCCAATGGCAATGAGGCCATCGTCCGGTTCAATCAAGTCTCCATCTCCAGAAACCAAGAAGGAATTAGTTTTGTCGCTAATTACCAGGAGTGCATGCAAGTGTCGCAAGACTTTGTCGGTGCGCCATTCCTTGGCTAATTCCACGGCAGCTCGGGGAAGGTTTCCATGAAACTCTTCCAACTTGCTCTCAAAGCGAGCGAAAAGAGAAAAGGCATCGGCCGTTGAGCCGGCAAAGCCGGCTAAAACCTGATCATCGTGAAGACGGCGAATCTTCCTGGCTGTACCCTTGATGATCGTGTCCTCCAGACTCACTTGGCCGTCTCCGGCCAGAGCAACCTGGCTGCCACGCCTGACTAAAAGTATGGTCGTACCCCGCAGAGCTGCCATAATGGACTCAAGTATAATATAAGCCTCAGCAGCCGAGCAAAAGCAGCGTCGAGTTTCAGGTTTCAGCTTTCAACCTGGAACCTGGAACGTCATGGAGTGAGCATGTCCTTCGCTAAGCATCTTGAGTGTTCCCGCTGCGGTAAGACCTTTTCACCCCGGGCACTGCACACTCTTTGCCTGAGTTGCCAGTCCCCGCTTCTGGTCCGCTACCATCTGGATGAGATTAAACGGAGAAGTAAGAAGACAGCCTTGATCAACCGACCACCTAATATGTGGCGATACCACGAGGTTATGCCTGTGGACAGCCACCACGATATTGTCAGTCTGGGTGAAGGATACACCCCGCTTCTACAATTGAAACGATTGGGATCCAGCCATGGTCTTTCTGCCTTGTATGTGAAAGACGAGTCCCTGAATCCTACCGGAACCTTCAAGGCTCGAGGGCTCTCAGCGGCTGTGTCCATGGCCCGTAAATTGGGTGTGAAAAAAGTTGCCATCCCCACAGCAGGCAATGCCGGTGGAGCATTGGCTGCATATGGTGCTAGGGCCGGTATGGAAGTTTTTGTCTTCATGCCCAAGGATACCCCTTTGGCAAACGTGGTTGAAACAAAAATGGCGGGGGCACATGTAGAGCTCATCGATGGGCTCATTACCGACGCAGCTCGGATTGTTGCCGAACGCAAGGACAAAGCGGGATGGTTTGACCTCTCTACCCTCAAGGAGCCCTACCGGATCGAAGGGAAGAAGACCATGGGTTACGAGTTGGCCGAGCAATTCCAGTGGCAGCTCCCCGATGTGATTGTCTATCCCACGGGGGGAGGCACCGGTTTAATCGGCATGTGGAAGGCTTTCACCGAGATGGAGGAGCTGGGCTGGATCGACGAAAAACGTCCTCGAATGGTCGCCGTCCAGTCCGAGGGTTGTGCACCCATTGTGAAAGCCTTTCAGGAGGGCAAGGATTCCGCGGAGGTTTGGGTCTCTCCTCGGACCTTTGCCTCCGGCATTCGCGTTCCCAAGGCAATTGGGGACTTCTTGATCCTTCGGGTGTTAAGGCAGAGCCGAGGGCAGGCAGTGAGTGTAACTGATTTGGAAATCTACCAGGCTATCCACCAAGTTGGATCCTCTGAGGGTTTGTTCCTGGGGCCTGAAGGGGCAGCCTGTTGGACGGCTGTAAAAAAGTTGCGGGAAAGGCAATGGATTGGCCGCGAAGAAAAAGTGGTTCTTTTGAACACCGGTTCAGGACTCAAATACCTTGATTCGCTTCAACACTTTGAAAAACAATCGTTCCCCGGTGAGTAAGATCGCACTTTTACATATTTTGTAAAACTTTTTTAGAATAACTGCATCTAAGTTGGCAGGGTGATTCTTATGGGCAGGGGCCAGTCTTCTCTCCTCCTTGGAAGTCCCGACAGGACACACCCCAAATCGCTGGCCCCTTCCCGCCTTTGATGTTCGGTTAGACTGATTGCGGCGTCAAGTCTTTTTTGAAGTCAGCCCCATTTTTTTCGCGCACGTGATAGATTTCGGAGTTGATTTCGCCTCCCAGCAGCAAGAAAAAACTGGAAAGGTAAAACCAGATCATCAGCACAATGAGGGCTCCCAGACTTCCATATAGTCTCTGATAAATTTCGTAGCTGACGAATCGATTGACGCAAAAGGCGAATCCTCTGGATCCGACAATCCACCCCAGGGTGGCAATCATACTGCCCGGAGATAGAAGAGTCCAGGGAAGGCGCCGTGCCAGAAGAGCAGTGTAAACAATTTGGATTCCGATGTTGAGTAAAAGGAAGATCAAAATCCAACGACTGGCGAAGTAAATGGTTCCTAGATGAGCCCGAAAGGAAGGATAGGGTTCGATTGTGATTCGACTCAGAAGCAGTTTGATAAGCCAGTCGCCAAAAAAAAGAAGAATCCCTGAATTGATCACAAAAATTGATACCAGAATCGTCACACCCACCGCGACCAAGCGTACTTTGAAGTAGGAGCGCGGATCCCGAATCGCGTAGGCTCGATTCAGCACTCCTCCAATCGCATTAAAGGCTATCGATGCCCACCACAGTGCCAACAAAATGCCCAGGGAGAGCACTCCGGTGTTGCCGGCATTGACCAGGTTAACGGCGATGTTGCGAACCCAGGTGTAGGTCCTCTCGGGTAGAAACTGATGCATTTCAAGCAGCATCTTCTCGAGTAGTCCCGGCTCCAGAGGGATCAAACCAATGAGTGCGCTGAGGAAAATGAGGAAGGGAAAGAAGGCCAGTAAGAAGTAGTAACTCAATTGGGCGGCCGTCCCCCAGCAATCATCCCCATCCATCTCCTTCCATAGATCTTTCCAAAATTTCCCCTTAGAAAGGTACTGGAAGGCGTCCAAATCCAATCTCACGGGATTATAATGGAAGGCGTCCGAATCCAATCTCATGGGATTTAACGACTGATACACCCACCGGGGGTCAGAGGGAAGCCTGGTACGAGGTAAGAATAAAACGATATTCTTCAAAACAGCGCTGGCACTTAAACAGGTGGTCAATGGTATCGATAACTTCCATATCGGAAAGCTGTTTCTTAGCCAGAGAATGCAGTTTCAATGAGTCCACATGAGTCCTCCCATTATTGGCGGGAAATGTGATCGTGAACATGATTTTGGTGATGATCGGAGTGCTCATGCGCACCTGTTATGATAACAAATTTGGCAGCCAGGGCAAAGGACCAAGGGAAGTGCGGGTGTGCTATATTCACCCTTCGTGAAAAAAAACATCGATTGGGCCACGGACCGAATCTCTGAGCTGCGCAAGGAGATTGAGTACCACAATTACCAATATTATGTGCTGGACGATCCCGTCATTGGCGACCAGGAATACGATCGCATGTTCCGGGAGCTGGTTGAACTAGAGGGGGAGTACCCAGAGCTGGCTTCTCCAGATTCGCCAGTACAGCGTATCGGCGGCGAACCTCAGAAAAAATTCCAGAAAGTGCAACATCGAAGGCCGATGTTAAGCCTGGCCAATGCCTTCGATGAAGCGGAACTGCGTGCCTTCTACAAGCGGATCCGCAACCTGCTCGATAGCGTGGAAATTGACTTCGTGACTGAGTTAAAGATTGACGGTGTGGCCGTGGCCCTCAGTTACGAAGATGGAGTGTTTGTGCGAGGGGCGACTCGAGGCAATGGCTTAATTGGAGAGGACATTACCGCCAATCTAAGAACAATTCGGGCCATTCCACTGAAACTTCGGGACAATAAGAAGCCTGAAGTGGTTGAGGTTCGAGGAGAAGCTTATCTTCCCATCTCTGCATTCGAGCGGATTAACGAAGAACGTGCCCAGGAAGGGGAAAGTCCATTCGCGAATCCGCGAAATGCAGCCGCCGGAGCGCTTCGCCAACTCAATCCTCAGGTCACCGCATCACGGCCGTTGGCCTTTTTTGCCTACTCGGTTGGCTATTTGGAAGGCCTGAATTTCAAGACGCAGATCCAGGTCCTGGAACGCCTGCGTAAATGGGGTTTTCCTGTTAATCCTCAACACCGATATCAACCGTCCTTGGAGGAAGTTATCCGGTTTTGCCACGAATGGGAAAGCAAACGAAAATCCTTGGATTATCAGATTGATGGGATTGTGGTGAAGGTTAATCGTCTCGATTATCAGGATCGTCTGGGAGTCGTGAGCCGTGACCCGCGATGGGCCATCTCCTACAAATTTCCGGGTGAGTTGGCCACGACGCGTCTTCATGAGATCAAAATCAACGTGGGTCGCAGTGGAGCATTAAACCCTTATGCCCTCCTGGAACCGGTTCAAGTCGGCGGAGTCACGATCCGCACGGCGACGCTTCACAATGAAGACGATATCCGTCGCAAGGACATCCGTGAAGGTGACCTCGTGGTCGTCAAACGGGCAGGAGACGTGATTCCCCAAGTTGTTGGGCCGGTGCGTGAGAAAAGAACCGGTCAAGAGCGACCATTCACCTACCCGGATCGTTGTCCCGCTTGCAATGCTGCGGTAAGACGCGAACCGGGAGACGCCATGGCCTATTGCACGAACCGCAATTGTCCGGCTCAGGTTCTGGAAGCGCTCAAACATTTCGTCAGCCAAGGCGCTATGGACATTCGCGGATTGGGACCGCAGACATTGGAGAAGCTTCTCGAATTGGAGCTCATAGAAGATCCGGCTGATTTGTATTTTTTGACTGCCGAGGATCTCGCCAAGCTTCCTAACTTTAAGGAAAAGTCTATCAAGAACTTGCTCAACGGCATTGAGCAAAGTAAGTCACAAGGCTTTCAGCGTGTTTTGTTTGCTCTTGGAGTCCGTCATGTAGGGGAAAGCATTGCCGAACTTCTGGTCGCTGACTTCGGCGACATTGACTCCTTGGCAGCCGCGCCTGAGGATGAAATCTCCTCCATCCAGGGTGTCGGACCGGAAATTGCCCGCAGCGTCCACCACTATTTCCAAGTAGAAGATAATCACCGACTGATTGAGAAGCTGAAGAAGGCCGGACTTCAGTTTCAAGTTGCCGGCGAAACATTGAAGGGTGAGGGTTCCTTCTCAGGCAGGGTCTTTGTCATTACCGGTACCTTACCGAGCTTCAGCCGCAGCCAAGCCGCTGAATTTATCGAAAGCCATGGCGGCAGAGTGACTTCCTCGCTGTCCTCGAAGACTGATTTTCTGGTCGTAGGTGAAGGACCCGGCTCCAAGCTGAAAAAGGCGCAGGAGTTGGGGATAGCGCCAATCTCGGAGAGCGAGCTAAAGAAGATGGCTATCGCCGGGGGCGAGGAAACAGACTAGCCGTCAGTTACTGAAGTCCGGCTAGTCCTCGAACAACTAGCCGGGCGGTGATATGATCAATTTTTACAGGAGTGAAGCATGAAACGCATCGCCATCCATTTAGCCCTTCTGACTTTTGTGGTGTCGGCAGATCTTTCTGCTCAGCAAGAGCCAGGCGGTCGAGACACACAACCGACCGAACGCTCCACTAGTCGGAGCGGAATAATCGTGGGACGTATTCAACTCCCTCGCGGGGAGCATCAGATCCCTCGAATGATCACAGTGACCTTGAATACTATGGGCGGAAGTTTCCTGCAAAGAAAGACTATGAACAGTGAAGTGTCCTTCATATTTGCTAACGTTCGCAACGGTCACTACATCATTACCTTAGAAAGTCTTGGATACCAAACGGTGGAAAAGACTATCGAAGTCAGGACTTTTCTGCCCAATGACGAGACTTTCGTGCCTCTAACCCTGGGCAGGCGTTTGCCCGAGGGTGACATGGGGGTCCCTAGAGGTTACGGGAGCGAGCTCTCCGCAGCGTCGCTTTTGATTCCCCAAAAGGCGCGTAAGGAGTTAGAAAAGGCCAACCGCGAGAGCGAAAACAACAAGCCAGAGAAGGCCATCCAACATCTGCAGAAAGCCTTGGAGATCTATCCCGAACTGTACCAGGCTTACAATAACCTGGCCGTGCAGTACGTTCGTCTGGGTCGAACAGCAGAGGCCATCGACTCGCTGCAGAAGTCGGTTGGCTTAAATCCCGACGATGCAACAATCTGTCGCAATTTGGCGCAGCTTTACCTGGGCCAAGGGTCTTACGGCGAAGCGCTGGTGCCGTTGAAGCGCTCACTGGAACTGGATGCGCAAAACAGCAAAGGCCGGATGCTTTTAGGTGAGGTGTACCTGGGTATGGGCCAGTACCTCTTGGCGCTCAATTATTTTCACAGCGCCGCTCGCGAAAACCCGAAAGACCGCTCCTATCTCGGAATCGGGCAGTGTTATCTTCAGCTTGGACTTCATAAGGAGGCGTTGCAGGAATTCAAGGGATTTATTGCCCAAGAACCGAAGGACCCGCGAGCGGGAAGTGTCCGCGAGATGATCTCCCAACTGGAGAAAGAATTGTAGGAGTTGGGGGTCAGACCTAGACCTCCGGATACTTCCAGGGTGTGCGGTAGGGACGACTGAGCAATGTGTTGGCTTCGGGATCGCCGATGATCATTTCTTTTTCGCCGTCCCATTGGACGCTGCGCCCCAACTTCAGCGACAGCATGCCGAGCAGACTCATATTGGTTGCACGCTGACCGATTTCAATGTCGCACGCAGGTCGCCTATTGTTCTTGATGCTGTGTAGGAAATCCGCCCAGAGCTCGCGAATATTTTGATCGTCCGGCTTGTTTAAGTGCGGGTCTTGGTGGATGATCGGTTTGCCTTTTTTGCTCGGATAAAAAGTCCAGCCATCTTGCCAGCCCATGTGGAAGGTACCTTCGGTACCATAGAAATAGCAGCCGATGTTGGATTTCTCAGCTTCATTGCCGGCGTATCGACGGTGCTCCCAAACTGCAGTGAAGGATTCGAACTCGAAACTGGCCACCTGGGTGTCGGGCGCATCGGTGTTGTCCTCTTTGATATGGCGGCCGCCGGTAGAAAAAACCTTACGCGGATATTTTTCTTCAGTCCACCACAGGATCTGATCCATCCAGTGGATACCCCAGTCAGCCAAAGTGCCGTTGGCAAAATCGAGGAATTGGCGGAAACCCTTGGGATGAATTTTCTGGTTGAAAGGGCGCAGAGGTGCCGGACCGCACCACATGTTCCAGTCTAAGCCTGGAGGTGCTTCGGAGTCCGGAGTCGGCCCACCCGGTCCGCCGGGATAATGTACAAACGCGCGGACCATGCCAATCTTACCGGCCTTGCCTAATTTTAGAAACTCCATGCCCGATTTGTTGTGGGGCGAAACGCGGCGATGGGTGCCGACCTGGACGACACGGTCATAGTCGCGCGCCGCTTTCACCATAGCACGTCCTTCGTTGATGGTATGGCTGATAGGCTTCTCCACGTAGACATGAGCCCCCGCCCTGAGGGCGGCGATGGTGCAGAGCGCATGCCAATGGTCGGGTGTGGCCACAATGACGATCTGGGGTTTTTCTTTGGCCAGGAGTTCCCGGTAGTCTTTATATTTTTGGGGCCTGTCTCCGGAGAGTTTTTCTACCTCTTGAAAGGCAGGGTCTAACTGATTCTGGTCCACATCGCACATGGCCACGATCTTACTCTCGCCGGCCTCCATCGCGCAGCGCAAGATGTTCATACCCCACCAACCGCTTCCGATTAAAGCAGTCCTGTATGTTTGATTCCTTGTAACGCCGATGATGGGCACAGCCGAGAGAACCATGCCGGTCCCAAGGGAAGTCTTAATAAAGTCTCTGCGATTCACTTTCATAGGTATTTACTCGACTATATTAATGGTTAAAGGTTTGGCTTCAGCCGACAGTGGGCCAAATAATAGCATGGTCAACACAGATAGTCGACGACAATAACGGCCCGTACGAAGTTCCGAGTTCTGGGTTGCAAGTTCAAAGTTCCATCGTGGACGTTGCCACTTGTCAGCTGTCAGTTGTCGGCTGTCAGTTGATTCACTGCTTGATGAGCGTCCCGTCACGGCGGCGGATGACCCCCCAACCACCGTTCAGTTTCTGACGTTCGCCCGCCTCAAAGCTGCCGAAAGGATACTTGCGCGCGGCCTTCTCATCCACCTCGATTCCCCAGCCAGGGGCCTCATTCGCATAAAGGTACCCGTTTTTCATAATCGGACATCCCTGAAAGACCTCTTGAACACGCTCGGGAAAAGGGTAATATTCCTGTATTCCGAAATTGTAGCAGGCTAGATCCAAAGCCAGGTTGGCGGCATGGCCGATGGGGGATACGTCACCGGGACCATGCCAGGCCGTTCGCACGCCGAATATCTCGCCCAGTGCCGCTATTTTTCGGCAGGGCGTCAAACCGCCGGCCTGAGAGAGATGAACTCGGATAAAATCGATCAGCCTCTCCGCAATGAGCGATGTCCATTCGTGCGGACTGTTAAACAGCTCACCCATGGCCAGAGGCGTTGTGGAGTGTTGGCGGATCAATCGGAAATAGGCAATATCTTCAGGTGAGACCGGATCCTCCAGGAAGAAAAGCCTGAACTTTTCAACGTCCTTGCAAAACTGTAGGGCCTGACCCGGGCTAATCCGTTCGTGCACATCGTGCAGCAGCTCGATGTCTTCGCCGAGCTGTTTACGGCATTCTTCAAAGAGTTTCAGTGCGCGGCGAATCTAGACAGCCGGCTCGAACACGCGATCGTCATGCAGCTTCTGGACAGCCACCTGTCCACGTCTTGCCCCATAACCTGCCATTCCAGGGACACCCACCTGGACGCGGATGTGGCGAAAACCTTCCACCATGTAACGCCGAGCGTTTTCGATCACGTCGGAGATCTCGGCTCCGCTGGCGTGGCCATAGCAGTCGGCTGCTTCGCGGCACTTGCCGCCCAGCAGCTGGTAAACGGGCAGGCCCGCCTGGCGTCCCTTGATGTCCCACAGAGCCATGTCGACACCGCTGATCGCGTTGTTGAGGACGGGCCCGTTGCGCCAGTAGGAGCTGTTGTAGCAGGCCTGCCAGGTGTCGTCAATCCGATCGGCAGGCTTTCCGAGGAGAAAAGGTTTCAAGTATTTCTCAACTGCCGGAATCACCAGATCGGCGCGCTGTGTAAACGTCGCACAGCCGTAACCGTAAAGACCATCCTGATCGGTGAGGACCTTCACCACCACCAGCCGCAGCCGGGCTGGAGCAGTGGCGATAACCTGAATGTCTTTGATCTTGGGGGAGGGCATTCCCCGCACTCTATGCTGCAAGCTTTCCTGGGCCGCCAGTTCTCGACCCGAAACCAGTCCTGCCAAGGCTCCACTCACCATCATCCGTAAAACGTTGCGCCTGTTCATTTAATGCCTCCTGGAACGAGCAATGCTAATACGTGGACTTGCAAGTTCCAAGTGTCAAAGCTATTGAGCTGTCAGTCGTCAGCGGGTCAGGTGGTAAACGGGTCAGCAAGTCAGCGGGTCAGGTGGTCAGCCGGTCAGCTGTCAGCTGTCAGCTGATCAGTGGCAGCCCATACAGCGGAAGTTGGTACCGTGGCAGATTGTGCAAGACGGCTTGTCTAGTTCGAAGCCTGTGCTGGAATGTAAATCGATATATTCGGGCGTGTGGCCGGCGGGCTTAATTTGGGCCTCGGGGGTGTGACAAAAGCTGCAACTGAAGGGCGGATCGATCTCGGTGTGACACACCAAGCAGTCTGCCATTTGCGGCAAGTTGTTCAGGCTGGAGAAGTCCGTCTCCCTGAGACCGCGATGGCATGCCGTACAGGGATTGTTTGTGTCGAGATGCTTTCGAATGTTCCCAGCTCTTCCCAGGTAACTGCCCTGATCAATTGCCGATGCCAGGAGCGGAGCAAGGTTCCCAAATTGGAGATGCCTCTGGTGGTTGAAACGAAAATCCCGGTGAGGTGACTCAAAAGGCTTTGCCTTTTCAGGGTCGATGTGGCAAAGCGTGCACTCCTTGCGGGCTTTCGTTCCGTTGTGGCACTGAAGACAAGTTTCCTCAAGCGGCAAGTTATTGTCGGAAGCAGAGCTGCTGCTCACCACAGCAGTATGACAATCCAAGCAGGTGGCCTTTGCCTGGGTGAGGTGAAAGCGATGAGAAAACTTTAGATTCTCAGATCGAGACGGGGGCGCTTGCGCAAGGTGGGAGAACTGAGCCAGGAGTATCCCGGCCACGAACCCTCTCATTCGTAAAAGATGCGCCAAACCTGGTTGCCTCCGTCCTCAGAGACCAACAACGAGCCGTCTTGCATCTGAAAGAGCCCGACCGGGCGGCCCCACACTTCTCGTTTGTCGGGATCGATCATAAAGCCGGTCAGAAAATCCTGTGGTCCGCTAACAGGTTTGCCCTCCCTAAAGGGAATAAAGGTCACTGAGTAGCCGATGCGGTTGGACCGATTCCAGGAGCCGTGAAAAGCGAGAAACGCCCCGCCTTGATATTCTTGAGGAAATTGTTCGCCGCTATAGAAGATCGCATCGAGTACAGCCACGTGAGCGCCCAACAAGACGTCGGGGACGATGGTTTTTTTGACAAGATCCGGCCTCAGTCCCTCATTCCGCGGATCCTCGTTGGGGCCAACGTAGGCGTAGGGCCAGCCATAGAATCCTCCCTCTTTTATTGCAGTAAAATAATCGGGAACCAAGTCATCCCCCAGGCGATCACGTTCCTGAACGGCGGCCCACAAGGTTTGTGTTCCTGGATACCACCGGAGTCCGATAACATTACGCACTCCTGAGGCAACGATTTCATGTCCCGTTCCGTCCGGGTTGTAACGGTGTATCGCGGCACGACGTGGATCGTCTCCTGTGGAGACATTCGATCTTGAACCAATGGTCAAATACATCTTCCTGTCTTCTCGATCAAAGAGGACCGTACGAGTCCAGTGACCTTGTCCAAAGTCTTTCATGGAGACGACCTCCTCACCAGGACTCGCCAGTGTCATCGTTTTGGCATCGTAATTGTAACGCTTCAACGAGGTTGTTTCGGCGATATAAAGATAGTCTTTCCAGAAAGCGAGGCCGTAGGGCCGATCCAGGCCGTCAATGAGCTTCTGCTTCGAGTCCGCCTTAAAGTCCTTGTCCTTATCGAGCAAAACATAAACAGCGCCATTCTCGACGCTATCGCTAATCAAAATCTCTTTGCTGGGACCTTCGGCCATGAAGCGAGGGCGTTCAAATCCTTGTGCATAAACATGAATATTGAACCCTTTGGGGAGCTTCAGCTCAGCGCCTTCAGGGCGAGAAATGACTTGGGGACGGTTATTAACCGAAGGCGTGTCAAACGGCTTAGGCAGCGGTGGGTGCTTTAATTGGAAGGCCACGGAAACGGATGCAAGGACTGCCAAACTTACAGAGAGAAAAGTTAGCTGAATCTTTTTCATTTTCTTATTCCCTTTCTAATCCAAGAATCGCCGGCTGAAGCTGCCATTCTTGCGTAAGTAAACAGTCGCCGTCAATTCGGAGCATTTTTGTGCTGAGAATCGTAGGGGCGAGCCGGCGGCTCGCCCGAACCGGACACCCAACGAGAACTGCTCGGGCGAACCACCGGCTCGCCCCTACACGTTCTGAACAGTGTCCCCGTGACGGCGAAGAACCGTCTGAGTCCAAGAGACTGAACCCACTCCCGGAAGTTGCTGGGAGCGGCGATCTCAACCTTGTGGGCGCGATTTTGCAATGCCAATCCCAGGGCGAGAACCGGCTGAACATCTCCACGTGTACCGTGTGGGGCCAGCGAGCATATTCGAATTTATGCAACGAGGCACTGGGGTGGCGCCCGACCAGACTTCACACGTCCGAACTGCTTTCTAACACCCGACAACCCTGTCGGAACAGACCGTCACAGTCGACCGTGGGGCTTCTCAAAGTTGTGTCGAAGCCCAAGAGCACAGCGCGTTCCTACCTTCACTTTTGGAATTGCTCCTGAACGCGCTCCCGAGTTTCTCTCTCATCTCGGAGCGGAGTCAAGGCCGGCCTCTTTCCTTCCTGGTGCCTTTTTTCTTCTTTGCAGGTTTTCTCTCTCCAGTTGCCCTCCTCTCGGGCGCTCTCCTGGCGCGCTCCAATTCCCTGAGTTTGGTCCGCTGTTCGTCGCCGAGGACACTCCTTGCATCCAACATGGCATTCATCGCAGACTGGGATAACTGCATGCGAATCCGGCCGATTTCCTGCATTTTTTGATTGACCGCAGCTCGATCTGGATTCTTCGCTCGCATCAAGTGGTCCAGTTCCAGGCGCTGAACCTGAAGTGCGGCATGCTGCTCTATGAGGGCTTTGGCAGAGTTGAGGCGGATTTCCTGAAGCCGGTTTTTCTGTTCTTCGGTGAGGCCCACCTCTTTCTGCACCTCAGGGCGCTGCAGCGCCCTCCAAATGCCACCCGGGCGTTGGGCTGCGGGCCGGCGAGAGCGAAATCGGCCGGGGCCCCGCTGCGACCCACGCCGGACCTCGATCCTTCTCTCGATTACCGGCCCGGGCCTGGAGGGTTCCCGCATCGGGCCTTGCTGCCCAAACAGGAATGGAGAAGAAACGAAACATCCGGCCCAGTATAGGACAACGATTTTGACGTTCTTTCGGAGCAACATAATCGATTACCTCTGCCTAAGACTACGGGGTGCGGTCTGTTTTGTTTCCCGGGCCGGTTAAATAGAAGGTACAGGTAATAAATCCAACAGGAACTGCTGTAAGTCTTTGATTCCCAAAATGTTTTGCTTTACACCGCTCCTTCACAGTCGCGGCTCTGTTTTGCGGCTGCGCTACGACGCTCACCTTTGCGACACCCTCTTACGGCTCTGTCCAGGTTTATCAACCTCCTTCGGAGTCAAGTCGGCCTTGGCGTTTGAATCGTCGGGCTTTCAATTCATAGCGAGGTAGGGTGCGCGGGGCGACCATCTCAACTTCAATTCGCAGACCCAGTCGATTTCGAAGTTCTTCCTGAAGTTTCGTCTGGATCGATTCGCAGTGAGGCCGTGCTCTCGTGTTCACTTCCACCCGAAGGCGCATTTCCTCCATTCCCTGGTGGGTGAAAACCTCAGCCTCAAATTCTGCGACTTCCTTGAATCCTCTCACTACAGCTTCTACGGCGCTGGGGTACACATTGACGCCGCGAATGATCATCATATCGTCGGTGCGTGCCAATATACCGCCCAGCAAAGTTCTGAATTCCCGACCGCAGGCACAAGGCTTCGGCTGGCCGAGTCGAACCAGATCGCCCGTCCGGTAACGGATCACAGGAAATCCCCAGCGATTGAGACTGGTTAGGACGAGCTCTCCTGCTTCTCCAGGCTTTGCCGGCTCAAGGGTGCTTGGATTGATGCTTTCGCAGATAAAATCGAGTTCATTGATGTGAACGCCTCCGGGTTGACAGTGACATTCGAAACCATACGGTCCGACTTCCGAAGCTCCAATATGATCGAAGCATTTTGCTCCCCAGATCTCTTGAATCCTCTGCTTTGTGGAAGGAATGCTGGCTCCGGGCTCTCCTGCGTGAATGGTGATGCGGATGGGACTCGCGGACAAGTCAATTTCCTGTTCACGGGCCACTTCCGCCAAGTGAAGAGCGTAGCTGGGTGTGCAGACCAGCACTGTCGCCTGATGTTTGTAAATAGCCTCCAACCGCTGCAGCGAGCTCTGCCCTCCCCCCGTCATTACGCGCAAACCCAGTGCCGGCCCCGCCTCAAAGGCTGCCCAAAAACCCACGAAAGGTCCGAATGAAAAGGCGACAAAGACCCGGTCCACTGGGGTGATGCCCGCAGCACGAAAAATCAAACCCCAGCACTCTTTCCAACTTTCCCAGCTCTCAATAGTGTCCAGAACAACTAGCGGTTTCCCGCTCGTGCCACTGGTCTGATGAAGACGAACGTATTTTTCCAATGGATAGGTGAGATTCGACCCGTAGGGCGGATGGGACTCCGCATCTGCAATGAGTTCTGCTTTGGTTGTGAACGGGACTCGCTGCCAGTCCCCCACTTGGTATATTTCTTTGCAGCCAGCCTCCTGGAACTTGCGGCGATAGAAATGATTTTTTTCCAGGACAACTTCGAGCATCTCAGTCAATCGCGACCTTTGATGCTTCTCGAGCTCCGACCGGCTGAGCGTTTCAAGTTGGGGATCAAAGAAGAAATCGTGATTCACGCCAAATTACCGCTCCTCAGCCCGCAACTTGAAACGCTGAATTTTTCCAGCCGTGGTTTTGGGCAATTCCTTAACAAACTCAATCTCACGGGGATACTTGTAGGGCGTGATCCGCTGTTTGACAAACTCTTTAAGTTCTCGGCCCAGGTCTTCGCCGGCACTCCATCCCTCTTTGAGTACTACGAAGGCCTTGGGTTTGAGTAGCTCCTTTTCGTCCTTGCAGGGTACAACCGCTGACTCGAGCACGCCGGGATGCTCAATCAACGTGTTCTCGACCTCAACCGGTGAGACCCACTGACCTGAAACCCGAAACATGTCGTCGGCGCGTCCGGCATACCAGAGATACCCGTCTTGGTCGGCATAGTACTTGTCGCCACTAAAGAACCATTCCCCACGCAACCGTTCCTTGCTCAGCTCGTATCGATTCCAATAGTAAGGTATTATACTCTTACCTCACACCCATAAATCTCCCATTTCACCTGTTGGTAAATCACAAAACGCTTCATCGCTGATGCGGATGTCAGACATCGTATTCCCTTGGCCATCCTGCTCTCCGTTGCCCATTCTACGCTGGCACCCCTACTGGCCCAATTCAAGAGGTTTGCAGGATCCTGCAAACCCTTTCGATTGCGGTCAGAAGGAGTGCCTTTTGAAACAGCACCGAGAGCAACCCGTAAGAAACACTTGAGTAGGCGGAGGAAAGTTTTTGAGCTCCGGCTGCGTTCGGTGAACCTTGATTACTTGATTAAGGGATAACTACATAAAAATTAATGGTCTGCTTACCAATCTTGCTTTTTGCCAGCCTGTCGTTCTCCGGAGCTGAGAACTCCGAGCCTCTTGACCGAGTCCGGAGGGCCTTTGAGCTTCGAAAGGAACTGTTGACCAACTTCTCGGTGGAAGTACAGGGCCGATCCTCGGTGGACTTCGGCGGCACCCGCCGGCAGTTCGATTCCCATGAACTTCACTATGTCGGAGATAGTGGTGAATTCAGACGTGATGTGGTTCGCCTCAAGCTTGACGGGGTGCCGTTGGATTCTGCCGGTACGCGCCGCGGCCGAATGGGCAGCGGGCCGGGTAATCTCGCCCCACAGCTTCAGCGTCCGGATTTGTTGGCTGTGGTGGGCTTTCTTGACAAAGCCGAGGTCATTGGGCCAACCCGCTTGAATTCTGCCGATGTACTCGAGATTCGCATTCGACCCAAGATTCCGCGGCTTCAGATAGACCAGGGGAGACTGTGGGTGGATGCGGATTCCGGCATGCCGCTTCGGATCCAGCTTGAGTTCGGAATCGGTACCTTTATTGTCGACGCCCGCCTGACACGTGAATTCAGTTGGAACTCAGAACGGAAAATCACACTAGCCCATAGTCAAAGCATCCAGATGTCCCTGAGTGGCTTTGGGAGGGGCGGTGGCTTTGGGCGAGGCGGTGGCCCCGGGGGAGGTTTTGGAAGTGCTGGTCGGCGGATTGAGGCTTCAACAAGATGGAACAACTATCAGTGGGGTTTGTCTTTTGAGAAGGATTTCTTCAGCGTAGAAAGTTCTCGCCAGCCTCAGCAGCAGCGAGCCCAACGTGCGGAACTTTCTGTAGAGGAAGACCCTTTTGAGGAGATCCGGATCCCGTCGCCACTTGACACACTGGGTACAAACTTCGAGGCGGAGCAAACTGATGAGATCCTCATTCAGGGCGCCTCCGTCCGCAGGGGTTTCGAATCTGGCGTGAGTGAAGGTGAGATCATGAGGCGTCTTCTAGGCGCGGGCGGAGGAGGGAGAGGAGGCAGAGGGGGGAGGGGAGGCAGAGGAGGCCTTCGCGCGGCGCGTATTGCAGGGTCTCGAGCGAATCGAATTCAAGGGAATGTCACCGCAGGAATCTCCAGTTCCGCTCTGGACGCTAAGCCGTATTCACTCAACGGTCAGGAAACCTCTGACCCAGATTATCTTTCTTGGAGCGCCGGTGTCTCACTGGGCGGGCCTCTTCCAGGCTCCAGTTCCCCCCAGGGCCGTCCTCTCTTCAGAAGATCCCGATCGTCATTCTTTGTGGATTTCAACACCAATAGAGGTCAGAACCTACGGAACCGGTATGCATCTGTGCCAACGCTTCTGGAGCGTCAAGGTGACTTTTCACAGACCGTTTATCAATCGGGTCCTCTGGCAGGAGCTCTGGTTCAGATTTTTGACCCTCTTACAGGTTCCCCTTATTCAAACGCGGCCTTGCCCCTGCAGCAGATCAACTCAGCGGCTCTGGCGCTTCTCGAATTCATTCCTTTACCCAACCGCCACGACCCTTTCCTCAACTTTCTCAACCAACAGACCCTGGATAACACACGGGATCGACTCAACCTGCGCCTGCTCTTTTCTTTATCGGACTCCTTGCGTTTGGCAGGTTCCTACAATGTAAATAGAACGGATGCTGACAACTTCAACGTCTTCCCGGATCTGAAGAGTCGACGCAGTGGGCTCGGTCAAAACATATCTTTGAGCATCAACCAAACGCCCAAACCAGGCTTCATTCACAATCTGGGGCTGCGGTGGAATCGGAACCGAAACGAGCTTCTCAATCCCTTCGCTTACCAACGCAATGTCAGCGGCGAATTGGGTATCAACAACACTTCGCACGACCCCATCGATTACGGTTTACCCACCATCCAGTTCACCAATTACACTTCTTTAAACGATGGAAGATCGTCGTTGAATGTGCGTGAGAGAAACACCATCAGTGACAGTCTGCAATGGGTGAGGGGACGCCATTTCTTTCGACTCGGGGGCGAGGTGAGTTGGAATCGATGGAATAACCTGGGCAATCCCGAAGGAAATGGTGCACAAACTTTCGCCGGAGTAGCCACCAGCTTGTATGTGCGAGATCGGCCGGTCCCAGGCACGGGTTACGATTTCGCCGATTTTCTCTTGGGGCTGTCCCAAAGCAGCCGAATCCAATTCGGCAACAGCGATCACTACCTGCGCAGACGCGAATTCGCGCTCTTCGTAAACGACAACTGGAGATTGAACTCCCGGTTTACCCTTCAATGGGGACTGCGCTATCAATTTGCCGGTCCTTGGACCGAACGGTACGGCCGTCTGGCTAATCTCGATGTGGGACCAGGATTCAGCGAAGCTGAAACAGTCATTCCCGGCAGCCAAGGCACTTTTTTCGGTGAGTTTCCGCGCGCCCTTGTCGAGAGCGACCGCAATAATGTAGCTCCCCGAATTGCCCTGGCCTATCGAATGAACTCAGGCAAGTGGGCCTCGATTTTGAGAGCAAATTACGGCGTGTTCTATCCCAACGAATCCTACAACTCATTAGCCAGCGAGCTCATATCACAGCCACCTTTTGGATTTGCACTTCAGGAAACCGTTCAAGGACGCGACTTCCTCGATATCCGAGAGGCCTTTTCAAATGAACTGCTCGAAGAAGTGCCCAACACTTATGCCGTCGACCCGCATTTTCGTCTTCCGACCGTTGCGAACTGGAACCTTTCTTGGCAACAATCACTTCCACTGCAGTTTTTCATCAGCGCTGGATACGCCGGATCGCGCGGAACAGGCCTGGAACTCTTGCGTGCCCCGAATCGGGTGAGGAACGGAAAACAGCAAATCGAAAATGCCGCTCAGTTCCTCTACTTGACCTCAGGTGCTTCCTCAACCTTTCACGGTCTTCAGCTGCTGGCAACTCGGCGCATGCGGTCCGGCTTTTCGGTGAATGTACGGTACGAGTTCGGGAAATCCCTCGACAACGCGTCTTCAATCGCGGGTCTGGGAAGGATCGTCGCGCAAGACGATAACAATCTGGATTCTGAGCGGGGCCGATCGCCTTTTGACGAAAGGCACAAGCTTCGGCTGAACTGGTTCTGGGAGGTTCCGTTCGGTAATCGCCATCGATGGTTCCGGGAGTCGGGATGGATAAACGCGATTTTGAGCAACTGGTTTGTCACGGGCACAGTAAGAGCGATCAGCGGACGCCCCTTTACCGCTCGTGTCCTGGGAAACCAGATCAACAACAGCGGCACTGCATCTCAGGCCAGTGAACGAGCCAGTGTGACCGGGGAGCCAGTCGGCCTACCGTCTTCGCAGCGCAGCTCGAAGGAGTGGTTTAACACTACCGCGTTTCGTCTTCCCGAGTCCGGCACCTTTGGAGACGCCGGGCGCAATACAATCGACGGCCCGGGATCCTGGACTCTCGACCTGAACCTCGCCCGGTCAATTCCCTTGAATGACGAAGGTCGACGTCTCTTGGTTATGTTGCAGGCTTCCAACCTGTTCAATCACGTAAATTACGCCGGGTTGAATACCGTGGTGAATTCCATCGGCTTTGGACGAGTTACATCGGTAGGAGGCATGCGTCGAATCCAAGTGAATTTTCGGTTTATGTTCTAGGTTTTCGGAGACAGGCATGGTGAAGCTGGCAGCAGACACTTCTTTGCATGGACTTTTTCGGCTGAATTGGCTTCTTCTTGCGGGCCTCTATGATGGGCGGAATCTAATGCGGAATCTAATGCGGTTGGTTTGTGTTCTTATCTTTGGAGGATTTCTCGTTCTTCATCTGGCTGAACCGGTTCTTGGACAGAGACAACCGCGCTTTCGGGTGGCCTCCGATCTGATCCTGGTGGACGTACGGGTACGCGATTCGGATAATCGCCCCATCACGGGACTTAGGGCAGAGGATTTCCTCATTTTGGAGGAAGGGACGGTACAGGAGATCAGCTTCTTTCAGGAGATTGCCTTGCCTTTGACATCTTCTCGGTTGTACGAGGTGAGGACCGAAACGAATGCGGTGCCCATACAGGCTTCCTCGGATTCCCCGCAGCCCATGGCTTGGGAAAAGCGACTCCTGATTCTCCTTTTCAACTTCTCTACGGCCGGACTGCAGGATATCCAGATGATGCAGGAAGCAGCTCAAGAGTTCCTGGAAAAGCAGTTTACTTCCGACGATGCCGCCGCCGTTCTGGTTTTCAACAATGGTTTGGAAATGCTGACTGACTTCACTTCGGATCAGGCCATCTTGAGCCAAGCTCTTGCGCGTTTGCAGGGCAGCAACCCAGAACTCGACGTCTCACTTCCGGAAGAAGATCTGGAATCAGACGACAGCTTAGATTCAGAATTTGTAGCTGACGAAACCGAATTCGCTCTTTTCGAGACCAACCAGCAGCTCAGCGCGATTCAGTCTGTGGCGGATGCCTTTCGCGAGGTTCTGGGGCGCAAGGCGCTGATTTATTTCTCGGCCGGCCTCAGCAAGCAGGGGAATTGAAAACGACCAGCAAATGCGTTGGACGACCGATTTGTGTAATCGCGCCAATATGAGTATTTACTCAGTGGATGCGAGGGGACTGGTGGCGCTCTCGCCTGGAGGAGGCGCTCATCGATCAGGGCGCAGCGGTCTTGGAATTTTCAATGGAAGGGCATCCTTGAATCAGCTGGTCAGTCTCAGTCAATCTCAGGAGGGGTTGACTACGCTTGCCGCAGATACCGGTGGGGCCGCACTGATCGACGACAACGATCTCTCGAAGATTTTCCGGCGGGCCCGCGAAGATGCCAGTCACTACTATCTCATCGGTTACCAAACTCTCACTCAACCAAACGACGGACGGTTTCGCAGGATTGAAGTGCGCTGCAAGATCAGTTATGCCAAGCTGGAATACCGCCGTGGTTACTACACAGACAAACCCTACAAGAGTCTGAGCACATCGGAAAAGGAGTTCAAACTACTGCAAACAATCGTAGAAGACCTTCCCGTGTCGGATTTCCCATTGGAGATTGGCGCAGAATACTTTCCCGATTCCTCAGGTCAGTACCAGGTTCCAATTTTGCTGGCTTTCAACTACTCCCAAATGAGCAAACTCTTGGGTGCCAAGGACCTGAACCTGGAGTTAATTCTACTGGCCCGGGACCTCCAGGAGGTAACCCGAGCCGGAGTGCGAGACAACGTGCAGATCCGCAGACGTGGTGGTGATGCTGAAGTTCGATTTGTTTATCAGAATCTTCTTGTGTTGGAGGCTGGACAGTATCAGCTCGCCGCCTATGTGAGGGACAACCGAAGCGGCATGATGTCACAAGCTCTCCACGACTTGGATTTGCCCCCTTTCGGTCCAGTGCAACTAAGTTCCCTGGTCCTGGCAGGGGGGTGGAAAGAGCCAGATTCTCACTCAGGGTATCGAATCAAGAAAGGAAAACACGTCACCACACTACAGAATCCCCTTCAAGTAAGGGATCGTGTGCTGATCCCCCGCGTAGATAGCAATTTCAAGCAGCCGGAAACCCTCTATCTTCATGGAAAAATTGGAATCGAGGAGGAGTTTCAGTCCGGAGATTATCGGATCATTTTACTCGACGAAGACCAAGAGAGATTATTTGAAAGTGAGTGGAAGACGCTCATGTCCGGCAACAACCGCCCACTGGACGTCAACGCCCGTTTTCCATTAAATCAGCTGGAACTTGGGAAGTATAAATTGGTTGTGGAAGTCCGTCTGAAGGACAGCAGCCAGACACATACGATGGTGAGAGATTTCAATGTGACCCCCTTCTGACCCTTGACGTGTACGGTCCATGGACAGCCACGATGTTGCAAACTTCGGCGGAACTGTCGAATTCCTCAAGGACAGGCCGGCTACCACAGCCCCAATAGAACCTCCGGCCTAGCCGCCTAGCCCTGCCCTTTACCCATAAAGATATGCGGGACAAATTCATGCATCTCCTGGATCTCTGAGTGCGAAGCCTTCACACATCAGCTGGAGTTGTGAGTAACCTTGCCACATCAACTCATGACCCGGGGGC
>JALLOM010000030.1 GCA_027717865.1 Acidobacteria bacterium AH-259-O06
GTTCTAAAAGAAGAATCTTAAGGGAGTCAGCGGAAATTGTAGCCGAACCCAAGCTTGAATTCCGGGCTGTCGAGGGCCCCCACTTTGAGTTCGGCGAAAAATCCCCCGCGTTGAACCAAGCCCAGCAGAAGATTAAACCCGGGTTCCACCTTGGTATCATTTCTTGCAGGGAAGTCTCTGTGGAAACTGTAGATGTTGATGGCCGGGCCAGCGCCGAGATAAAAATCCCAGTCCAGCTCCTTGGAACGAATTCGGTAGGTGAACTCCCCGTTCAAGGCGATCGTAGTGATGTTATCTCCAAATCCCGCTTCAATATTGGGTCGAAACCACAATTTGTCCATTACACGCCCCAGCCCTGCATGAACTCCAAAGTAGAGCTGATCGGGATCGATGCTGAGGCCCCCACGAACCCCCACTTCTCGTTGGGCCCATAGGGTGCCGGATGGAGCGCAGACGAAGGCGATCACGAGCATAATTGCTACGTTCTGCAGCAGGTGTCCTCGGTTGCAAGTCATCGTTTTCTCTTTCCTTTCACTGGCAATACAGGGTGGGTGTTTCGCCCCCTGACCGATCCTCCGTTTTCTGATTTCCTACTGCGAGCTGGATCCAGGAGCTTCCCCGTTTTTTAAACCACACCCTAACTACTTTAGCGGTATCGAAAACGCCTTACGGTGACGGTGGTCACCGGCCCGCGGAAAGCCTCTTCATTGGATCTTGCGGCGCACTTGCAAGGATGTGGTTCATACCAAAAACTTCTCGAGTTTTAGCAGGAAAGTGGCTTTGATAATGAGGTGCAATGGCTGGAAAATCGTTTGGAAGAAATCTACAACAAAAAGTTGCCTGCCTCGGCACTGTTGATTATCATACGCAGCACCCGTCCGTGGAACTCAAACCCGGAAATATGATCTCACATAGACTGCTCGTGGCACATCCCACCGCCTTAGCCGGAAGAACTACGCGCTTGCGTTTTTCTAGAACATTCGATGTAATATGACCGATTTTCTCCTAAAATGAGTCCATGCTCGCTGCAGAGGGCTGGAGTCGGATCCAGGCTCAGCGTTCCCAACTGATGAGACTCTGTTGAAAATCCAGGTGAAGGCTCTTCAGCCCCAAATACGATACGCCGAGGACTCCGTCAATTCCGGAACATGGCGCCGGCCCATCCAACAGAAAGGCCCCCAGCTCTTCCCAGCGCGTCTGGCCCATCGACAGCTCGGGCAGAACAACCTTTCTCAGGGTGGCCCTTCCACCACGGTTGCGAATGCCTTTCCTCTCCCAGGTTTTGTTCATGGCTATCCGACCGTCCACTCGCCGGAGGAACAGGATCAAGTCTCGAGCCCCGGTATCCAAGAGCAAACGAACCGGCTGGTCTTGAACGTGCCGGGCGGCAAACTGCTGGAGGGGGAGTTACTCTGAGACTCCATCCAGCCGGCATCCGGGGACATGCGGAATTTGCCAGAGAGGTTCCACTTAGCTGCCAAGCGTTTGAGGTATTCATGGTATTGACCCGGAGCAGCGTACTTCATATAGGCGGCCATCATTTCCTTCATTGCATCTTCGCCAGGGACCACAGGTCCGGCTGCGCACCCGCGGGAAGGTTGTCAAATTGACTTTTGAAAATTCGTGCGTCATTATGTTTGACATGAAAACGGCCACCGTGCGACAGGTACAACATCATTTGAGTGAGGTTTTGCGCTGGATCGAGGAGGGCGAAGAAGTACTGGTGACGAAGCGCAACCGAGTGGTCGCCAAGATTGTTCCCGCCAGGGATAAAACCCAAACTGTCAAATGGCCCGATTTTGTCACGCGTTCCAGCCGCATTTGGGGGAAAGGAGTCCGGGGTAAGTCGGTCAGCCGAATAATTATTGAAGAGCGAGAGGAAAGGCATTGACCGCTTACCTCGACTCCAGCGCTCTGATCAAACTCTACGTAAAAGAGGAAAAGTCGGAGGCTGTGGCAAAGTACGTGAGAGCTCTGGCTGCGCCTCTACCTTTTTCTCAGCTTCATGATATTGAGTTGAAAAATGCCTTACGGCTGAAACTGTTTCGGAAAGAAGCCACCCGGAAAAGGGTGGAGGCCAGTATTCGCCTTGTGAACCAGGACTTAACCGACGGAGTGCTGCAGAGGCCGGCCCTGAGCTGGATCGATGTTTTCGGAAGAGCACAGGAGCTGTCAGGTGAGTATTCATCCCAAATTGGGTGTCGTTCATTAGACCTGCTGCATGTGGCCTCGGCCACTTTGCTTGACCTGACAGACTTTATGACCTTTGATGATCGACAAGGGATTCTCGCCTTCAAAGTCGGGCTTCAACCTGTAGAAATCTGAATTGCTAGAATTGTGCAGTTAAGCCACAGCTAGATGCAGAAAAAATGATCATCACGCCTTTGGCAATTTCCAAAGGCGCCTCTTCCATCCTAGCTTAACCTTACTGAGGCTGAAACAGGGACGATTCCGAGCAATTAATTGATTTTATTTAGATGATTATTACATTCGCTGGTCGTCAGGCGAGGTGTCGAGTGGTCAGTTTTCTCCGAGGCGCCTTTCCGCATCTTCCGCAGCCCTCGGGGTCACCCGAGAGGTTCTAGACCGCCCCCCGCCGGTCCTTGGTCAGAGGGAGCTTCCCGACTCTCGTATTGGAAAGAAAAGTAGACGGCTGAGCTAATGAAGAAGCCCTCGACTTACCGCCTAGGGCTGGGCAGTACAGAGATCGAAAATCAGGATTTGTCCCAGGGCCACGGCAAAACCTGGGCACGGCGTGCCCATTGATCCCACATTTCGGCCATTTTCTTGGCCTGCTCGGGATGCTTTTGCGCCAGGTCATTCATCTCGGTTCGGTCCTCTTCAAGATCATAGAGTTCCCAGGGGCCTTCGCTGCCTTTGGCAACCAGCTTCCACTGTTCCACGCGCATGGCTCGATTTCCTTCATGCTCAAAGTAGATCGCTTCCCGTTCGATGGATTCATTCTCGAACACCGACACCAGGCTTTTACCTTCTGCGGGTAGAATCTTCTGGGACTTATATTGCGATGGATACTCTGCTCCCGCGACTTCAACGCAGGTTGGCATGATGTCAATTAAATGGCCTGCTTGTTCACGCAATTCGCCCTGAGTCTTGATGCGGCCTGGCCAATGAACAATGAATGGTGTGGCGATACCGCCTTCGTGGACCCAGTGCTTATAGCGTCTAAAGGGGGTATTGCTGGCATTTGCCCAAGGCAGGCCATAGCTTTGATATGTGTCCTCCGGGCCCGGCATGACCGAGCTGTCGTTGCCCACACGAACCGGCCGATTGTCGCGCGTCCGGCGGGCAATATGCAGCCCCTTCCCGCGGGAGCGAAGTTCCTCGGCGCAGCCGCCATTGTCGGAGAGGAACAAAATGAGGGTATTATCGAGCTGACCAGCCTGTCCTAGCGCTTGGACAATTCGCCCGATGCCCTGGTCCATGCGCTCCACCTGCGCGGCATAAACCTCCATGCGACGAGACTGCCATTCTTTGTCTTCTGTATCTTCCCAAGCCGAAGCGCGTTGATCCCGAGGTGTCAATTGCCATTTCGCGTCAACGATGCCCATCTCGATCATCCGCTGCTGTCGATCAGTTCGCAGCCAGTCCCATCCCCTGTCATATTTGCCTTTATATCTGGCAATATCCTCCTGCAGCGCATGCAGAGGCCAGTGAGGCGCGGTGTAGGAAACATAGCAGAAGAACGGTTGATTCGGCTTGGTCCCGCTGTGATCACTGATGAAACGAACCGCCTTGTCGCTGATAGCATCGGTGTAGTAATAGTTTTCGGTCTCCGGCTCGATCGGTGTGTTATCCCGTGTAAGGGTGATTGGGTCATAGTAGCTGCCAGCTCCATGAATCGTTCCGTAGAAGCTGTCGAAGCCCCGCTGACGTGGCCAGTTGTGCTTTGAAGTCAGCTGGTCGTCGCCACTCCAATAGCCGACTTGCCTGGTCACGTGCCACTTGCCCGACATGTAGGTTGAGTAACCAGCCTGTTTGAGCACCTCAGCGAGGGTGACGCACCGGTCGTTGAGATCTCCGCGGTAGCCCTCAAGACCCCGATCCGTCATCATGTGCCCGATGCCAGCCTGGTGCGGATAGAGTCCTGTTATCAGACTTGCCCGCGTCGGACAGCAGCGAGCCATATTGTAAAACTGGGTGAAACGCAGGCCGGCCGCCGCCAGGCTGTCCAGGTTCGGGGTACGGATTTCACCGCCGTAACAGCCGATATCCGAGTAGCCCATATCATCAGCCATGATGAGGAGGATATTCGCTCTGTCCGCAGAGACATCTTCGGAAATTTGCTGAAAAAGGCTACCGCATCCCGAAAAAGCCAGCGACGAGACGCCCACACCCATCACTTGTAAGAACTCACGACGATTTTTCCCAAGTGCGCTCATTTTTCTTTACCCCTTTTGACAGCAAACGGCGCGGGACCCAACCGTGGCGTGGAGCGACGTGTTCGCGCCGAAGAATTCAGTTTTCAGGCACAAGGATCAGAGGCCGGTCATAAATCGATCGATAGCCACCGCCCATGTTCCGCGCAAGCCACAACCGATACTCCCTATCTTCGGTCGGCGTTACACGCATTTTGGAGATCGTTTGTGGAGCTGTGATCACGGCAACAACCCGACGGCCGTCCTTGCCCTTCCGAGTAAGGACAAGTTCATCGCGGAAATCGCCATATAAGTCAGCCACCATCAATAGTTGGCTGTCCACAAATGGATTGGGTTTTTGCCCCGGAAGAGGGACGATCTCTTTGCCGTTGAACTTACCAATTTTCTGCCCGTTGCCCAACAAAAGCTCCCTCGTCCTATCCCCGTCCCACTCCAATGGTGTATAGCCGGCCGGAAAGTGCTCCAGCAAAATGCGGCCATCGGCAGAAAAGAGGACAAAGTCTCGATCATTGTGCCCGGCGCGATTAGAAACACATTCCATCCCACTCGAACCATCCCAAATGTCCGCAGTCCAGCCACTGTGGCCGTGGGTCCATCGGGGATCATCTTCGCGGTTCACTTTCCAGATTACCTGGCCGGAATTCGCGTCAACCATGTACACCCCGGCATGAACACTTGACTCAACGATGTAGAAAACCTCGAGTCCTGGACGATCCGGCAGATAGTCATGTATTGAAACAATGTCCGGATGCTGCCGAAAGATGGACCAACGCAGGGTACCGTCGGCATTCAGACAAGTGGTTCCATCAAATACTTCTTGCTTGCCATCCCCGTCTACATCTGCTACCTCGATCTTGTGCCCGCCACTGCCGCTGGTCTCATAGAAGCTCTCGAATTGCCAGAGTTTGTTGAGTTGAGCGTCGTAGGCGGCGAAAACCTCGTTTTCATAAAGTCCTGTCTGCGTGACGACACCGGGGTGCACTCCGTCTAAGTAAGCGACGGAGAGGTGAATTCGTGTTGAAGATTTCTGTGTGTCCGAAACCATTTCCAGCCAGGGTGCTTTACGTTTTACTTGTCCGGTCAACCCATCCAGGATGGCGAGGTAGACGAGATCGCCAATTTGAAGCCGGGTAATGACCTCCGCCTTGCCGTCACCGTCCATGTCCCAAACATTGAAGGGAACGTTGTTGGCGTTGCCGTAACACTGATCGTGGTCAGAGACGTCTCTCCGCCACAAGGAGCGTCCCCAGGAAGTGAATGCCTCAAGTTGTACAGGAACACCGGGATCCTGCGACATTTCTCTATTCCCGTTGTCCATACGAATGACGCAGTCCAGCGTCCCATCACCATTCAAATCGCCAAATACCGGGACCAGGCCGCCCTGTTTGTAAAGCGGTGAAAAGCTGGTCAAAACTGATGAGGGCTCATCTGAGACGGTCACGCCAACCCATTGGGAGCGAGGTCCTTCTTTGCCGCTCTGATCGATGGGCCGCACATAGTAATGGTATCTCTTGCCAACGCTCAGACCTGTATCCAGGAAAGAGGTTGTCCCTTCAATGGGAGACTCGGAAACTAAGAATCCCGCGTGATTTCTTGCTGATGCTCGGTAGATGGAGAATCGGGTCGATGGAGAATCGTTTTTGAAGAGCGCCCAACTTAAGAATACCTGCCCGTCACCGCGCGACACCGCGCCAAGCCTCCGAGGGAGAATACCCCAATCAGAACCATCCGGTTGGCGGACAGGCCGGAATCCCACATCGGGGTGACGGATTCCAGGAGACACTCCCAGTCGATAGCCGCACTGCAGGAATTCGGCAGTCCTGGCCCAGGAACCGCCCATAATAGTGCCCTCCAGCAGATCAGGGTCTTCGATACGGTACATCCACCGCCTGATTGCCGGATCGGAACGAGTGACGGTCATTTGCCAGACATTCCCGGCCATACCGAACAAACCGTAACCATTCTTCTGTCCCCACTTCGCGGCAAGGAGATAATCTTGCCAACGATCAAATCGCCGCCAGCCATTGGCATCGAAATTGGCCCGTCCCTTCGGGTCGCTATGACCCCAAGGGTATTTTGTATCTGCTCGTCCACCCCGAGATGCGTACTCGAACTCTGCCGTGGTGGGTAATCGGTAGATCCGTCCCTCCTTTTTCGTAAGCCACTTCAAGAACTCACGAACATCCGCTCGATTAACAAAAACCACGGGATGATCTTCCTTACCTCGAGGAATTTTGCTGTCCACCCAATGAGAGGGAGAGGGATGACCGGTAGCGTCGATGAAAAGCTTGTATTGCCGGTTTGTGACCGGATGATCGAGCATTTCAAAATCTTCGACTCGCAGTAGAGGATGTTCTTTCACGTGCTCCACAGGTCCAGATCGGAAGGTTCCCCCCTTTATCAGGACAAAATCTTGAAGGGAAGGCCTCTGACCGAGGCAAATCGTGGTTGACACCAGGAACAAACTGCTCAGACATCTAATTACTTTCACAATCTCTCCAAAAGGACCGTCTATAGCTCCGACACAAAACCGTCGCCGTGAAAACACATCCGGAGTTCACTGCGACAAAACCCAGAGGCTGGTTATAAATCGATCGATAGCCATTGCTGTTAGGGTTTGTTTTTGACCTCTTTGATTCGGTACAGGTAACGATCCGTCCTCAAGTAAATAGATTTTCCTGAAACAGCCATGGAAGAGAGAGTGCGTCCGTCGAGCAAGTTGGTTGCCAGCTTTTTGAACTCGGTGCCGGCAGATATAACGGTCGTTTCCCCTTCTTCGTTGAGAAAATAGATCCTTCCGTCGGCGTATATCGGTGAGGCGGAGAAGTCACCTCCAAGCCGTTGTCGCCAATAAGTCCTGCCAGTCCTGGCATTGAGGCAGGTGGCAATTCCTCTGTCACTGACAATATAAAGTTCCTCATCGACGAGCAGGGGCGAAGGATTCAGAGGAACTCCTCGCTTTCGGTTCCACACTACGTGGGTCTCCGTCACATCACCCCTGCCATTGGGCCGGATCGCGTAGAGAAAGGCCGGCGGGTCGAAACCGGAGCAAATAAAGACCAGGCCTAGGCCAAACACCGGGCGGGGGATGTTAGAGAAGCCATCATATCGGAGCCACCAAATCTCCTCACCGCTGAGTGGATTGTAGGCCACGACGCCGTCTCCGCCTGTACTGACAACCTGATCCACTCCCTCCACACGGATCACCAGGGGTGTTGAATAGGCCATCCGCCCCCTACGGAAGCGCTTCCAGCGGATCTTGCCTGTCTGCTTATCCAGTGCAACCATGTACTGTACATCCGTCCCATCACAGCTGACAATGAGCAGGTCTTGGAATAGGACAGGAGATCCGCCGGGTCCGTGACCATGCTCGTACTTGAGTTCTGTTTTCCAGAGGATTCGCCCGTCGCTGGAAAGACAGGCGGTCCCATGTGCTCCGTAGTGAACGTAGACCCGGTTTTCTTCCAGGATCGGGGTTGGCGAGGCATGGCTGTTTTTGGCGTGGATTCGGCCAGGATTATCCTTGTGGAACACCTCCACATCCTGAAGCACGCGCCCAGTCACCCCATGGAGACGCAGGGCCCGCAGAGAACGGCCTTCATCCAGACCAGTTGTTAGCCAGATGTGCTCACCCAGGATCACCGGCGATGACCAGCCACGCCCGGGAATCGGCACCTTCCAGGCAATGTTTTCCGTTTCACTCCAGCGCAGCGGCAACCCCCGATCGGAGGAATGCCCTTGCCCATCCGGGCCCCGAAACTGAGGCCAATCTTCCGCTCTCCCTTTGGTAAGCTGAAGCAGAATGAGAAAGAAAAAAGAGAGGTACATCGCATATAGACACCTGCTCTGCGCTGGCCCGAATCCGGGCTTACTTGTCTGTGGGGAAGAGCCGTTTGAGTTCTTCAAACCAGTTCTGGACGACGTTGATCTACGTCTGCGCTGCTTCCTGTTCGCTTTCTTTGACCATCACGAATTACCCAGAGAGGGTCCCACGTTAGACCCGATACTTCTTCTCCCGAAGGGATGAGGTTCAGCGGAGCTGATTTCCCATCCTAAATGCTAAATTCTCGGGCTGTGAAAGGCAAGCAGCAAAAATTCATGAGCGTCTGGGTTAGAATGTTCTGCAAAAGAGGCCGGCGTGCCAGTGAATCAAGAACCTGACTCTCCTCACCGCCCTTGAGGGGCCTACACAGGGATAGCTATGGAATCAGCTTCGTGGATGAAGGCTGTTCTCCCTAAACGATCCATCCGGCGTCCGGGGGCGGAGGAGATGCCTACGACTCCACACCAACTTCTCATGGAAAAAGGGTCCCCTGGTACGGATCAATCCCTTGACCTCTTTTCTCCCCCACAATACAATCGCTCCGAAAAAGGAAATGGTTCTACGTGGAGGCACCATGCGCTTGTACCTGATAAACCCATACAACCCGTTAGTGAGCATCACCAAGATCAAAGAGAGCCACTGGAACCAGTACCGCGTCTGGAAGCCGCTCAGCCTCCTGGTCTTGGCCGGCCTGACCCCACCGGAGTGGGATGTCACCGTGGTGGACGAGAACCTCGGCGTGCCGGACTACGCGGCCATGCCACGTCCCGACCTGGTGGGGATCACGGCCTTTACCTCACAGGCGAAGCGCGCCTATACCGTGGCGGCCGAGTTTCGCAGCCGCGGAGTGCCCGTGGTGATGGGTGGCATCCATGCCACGATGTGCTTGCCAGAGGCCTCCGAACGAGTGGACGTCGTGGTGACGGGCGAAGCGGAAAGCATCTGGGCACAGGTTTTGGAGGACACTCGCCGCGGTACCTTGAGTCGAGTTTACACCGGCGGCCTCGTGGAGATGGACAAGGTCCCGATGGCCCGGCATGACCTTCTGCCGGTCGGCTATCGGTTGGGGTCAATCCAGACCACGCGCGGCTGCCCACTCAAGTGCAGCTTCTGCAGCGTCACCGCTTTCAACGGAGGGCGATTTCGCCACCGTCCGATTGAGAACGTGGTGCAAGAGTTCAAGTTGATTCGGGAGAAGTACGTTCTCGTCGTGGACGACAACTTCGTCGGCACCCGAAGGGACCACATCGCCCGCACCAAGGACCTGCTCCTGGCGATGGTCCAGGCAAATCTCGGCAAGAAGTGGATTGCCCAGGTGACGATCAACATGGCCGACGACGAAGAGCTGCTTGGGCTGGCCGCGAAAGCGGGCTGTCTCGGTCTCTTCATCGGCTTCGAGTCGGCGAGTGTGGAAGGGCTGGTGGAGGTCCACAAGAAGTTCAACATTCAGAAAGGCCGGGACTTCAGGGCCTCCGTCCGACGGATACAGCGGCACGGAATCCTGGTGGTTGGCTCCTTCATCATGGGGCTTGATGTCGATGAGCGGGGTATCGGGCAGCAGATCGCCGACACGGCCAATCGCTACGGACTGGACCTTCTCAACGTGTTGATCCTGACGCCGCTCCCCGGCACGCACCTGTGGAAAAAGATGGAATCGGAAGGCCGCATCACGGCCAACAACTTTCCGGAGGACTGGAAGTACTACACGCTGACCTTCCCGGTGGCCAGATACAAGCACCTGTCGTGGGCCGATCTGGTTGGCGAGAGCGATGCCTGCTCCCGAGCTTTTTACTCCTACCCGCGCATCATGCGCCGGACGTTCCGCAGTCTGTGCGTTACGCGCAAGCCCATCAGCGTGCTAGCGAGCGTGGTGAGCAACCTCTCCTATAGAAGCAATGCGGTGCTCTATCGTGAGAAATGCCAGGGATTGAACCTTTCCCGAGGCGAAGCCGAAGCGAAAAGCGAACCACCGGAGGTCAGGCGTACGGCTTGAGTCCAGCGCACCTGCCAACCCCGCGGGGCCGTTCGCCATGGCCTCGATTCGCATGGAGGCAACCTACATGATCATCGGCCGGCATCGCTGCCGCCCAGGCAATCGAGCTCCTTCCCCGACTTCATCAACCAGGTCAGCTTTGGTCATTTGGCTCCCGGCGGGTGAAAAACTTCTGCGGACAAAAAAAGGCCCCGAGTGACCTTTAGAATTGTGGCTTTAAAACCTCGGTCAATCTTTCGATCAACCTCGTTGCCATCTCATCTTGGACCACTTGGGACCAGTAATAATCTTGATACTCATGGGAAAGGCTGTCAACGATTTTTTATGATTTTCTTACGAAGCCGCACGGGCACAAAGAAGATGTGAGAGTGTGGGTGAATTAGGTCAAGCTCATCCGTGGGAAAGTGTGTTTTAGGCGTTTTGCAAACGACGGGCGACTAGGACTTTTCGATCGGGCGATTGCCCGAATTGAGCCTCAGGCAAATAGGTCGAGCAAATTAAACCAACTCTCATAAGCCAGTGGCCTGCGACTCAAGCTGTGACCTTTGCCGGCCAGAGTATATAATTCCTCACATGAATCGTCGTGAGATGCTGCAGGCCATTTCAGTGGCTCCGATGGCGGCAGCGCCCCTGGTTTCGGCCGAGTCCAAGAGAATCAAAGCGACTGGAATTGAGACCTTTATTGTGAAGGTCCCCAGGAGGAACTGGGTCATAGTGCGGCTCGGGACCGACGCCGGAGTCACCGGGATAGGGGATGCCTCTCACGGTGGCGCCGATGAGAAAGTTGTGGGCTTTTTGAGAGATTTTTTTGAGCGCCTCAAGGCCCGATCGCTCCACGATATTGAGTGGCTTCGGCAGTCTGTCGATCCGGACATCTCCCGGGCAGGTCGGGCCGCAGCGGTTGCCTTCAGTGCTCTGGAGCAGTGCATTTGGGACATTTTCGGAAAGGTCTCTGCTGTTCCCGCATACCAGTTTTTTGGAGGGCGGCTTCACTCAAAAATTCGCAATTACGCCAATATCAACCGCGCCACCACCGACCGCACGCCCGAAGGATTCGCTCAGATGGCCCAGCGGGCTGTTCAGGATGGATTCGATGCCGTGAAACTAGCCCCCTTTGACGGGATGCCTCGCGATCCGTCCGATCCTCGCCACCAAGAGCGAACTGAACTGGGAATCGAATGTGCCCGCGCGGTTCGCGAAATCATCGGGTCTAATCGAGATCTGCTGATCGATGCCCACAGCTATTTCAACCGGGAGAACGGTTTGCAACTGGCACGCCGGCTGCAACCCCTGAATCTGTACTGGCTTGAGGAAGTTGTCCGTAGGAATTTGTTGGAAGACTCAGCTGCCATCAACCGTGCCGCCCGGATGCCAACCGCAGGAGGAGAGACAATATACTCCGCGAGAGGCTTTTATCCTTATTTAGCTTCGGCTGCCTTCGACATTCTGATGCCGGATCTGAAGTACTGCGGCGGAATGCTCGAGCTGAAGAAGATCGCGGCCATGGCCGAGGCTGCCGGAGTGCCGGTTGCACCCCACGGACCGGCCTCTCCGGTGGGAAACGTGGCGGCCGCCCATGTCTGCGTAGGACTGCCGAACTTTCAGATTCTCGAATATGCCTATGGAGAAGTTCCCTGGCGGGCAGAGCTAGTGGATCCTCCGGAGACAATCGAAAACGGCTACCTCACGCTGTCACACCGTCCAGGTCTGGGTATCACCCTCAACGAGAGAACAGTGAAGCGGCACCGGGTGGCAGGATTTGCCGATTAATTCACTTTACTCACGTTCTCAGATAGGGCTCTAACGCCGCGAAGTTGAATTCAATTTCTTCAATTTGCTTGGGACTGTAGGTGTAATCCTGCCGCCGAGACACCGTGGTTTTAAAAACTCCGCGCTTTTTCATGATGTACTGGCGCACTCCGGGAATCTGCTGTGCAAGGTTGATCATCAGCAAAAGCTTGCTGAAAACTTCGCGTATTTCTTCCCACTTGCCCTGCTCATAGAGACTCCAGAGTAGAGCGTAGATATCGGAGTAAGGGGCACCGGGCATCGTTCCATCCAGCCCAAGCCGCATCTCATAGGGCCAGCCTCGTCCAGCCGATCCGCTGAAGACGCTTTTAATCGGGTCAGGACGGTATTTCGCCAACCGCTGCATCCGCTCAAGGACCGGTTTGTATTCCTCCTTGATATAGCCAAAGTGAGGGAATTCACGGGCTATTTCGAGAATGAACTCAACCGTCGGCTCGACATGGGGAGCTCCTCCTGTTGTCTGGATAAATACTGTGCGATTCACAGTCTTACACAGGGCCCGATAGTAGCTGCGATAGTCTTGCAGCGACTTGGCCTTTTTCGGTGGCATGGCGATAACAGCATCCGGTTCGAGTCTTTCGGCGTGCTGTGCGAACTCCAGCATTTCCCCGCTGGTCTCGGCCTGAACGCCCAGCACCAGGGCAGGATTTTTGCCCCGGGCGGCCTTGGCCAGGACTTCCATACCCTTGAGCCGTTCTTCCCTCTTCAGATACGGATACTCGCTCGCAAACTGTGGCCAGACCATACCCTGAACGCCACAGCGGTGCATGAAATCGACTTCTCGTGTCAGATCTTCAAAGTCCACTTTCTTATCCGGGGTGTAGGGTGTCGCCATGATAATGAATGCGCCCCGCATGGGTTTTTGATCGAGAGAGGCATGGAACCTGAAGCGTGGAAGCAAAGCTGCTGAGCTGACGGCAGCCAGCCATTGCCGGCGGTTATAAATCGTCTCCATGGAGTCCTCCTTGACTTGCTGTGACTGGAATTATAGTCAATTTGCGCCCATCAAGCTTCACGCGCTTCTTGCGTTGCGAAGTTTAAGACCTGACTTCTTCTCTCAGAGACTCAAGGCGATGAAGGATTTACCTTAAAATCACCAAGGCGGTTGACCCACCGCTCCACTATAATCAAGAGACGAAGAGTTCGAATAATGGAAAGACTCTCTTTACTCCCAAAGTCAGAAATGCATCTCCACTTGGAAGGTGCGATTCCCTGGGAACTGATTCGGGAGAATTCGGATTCAGATCTCCCTCCCACTCCCCCATGGCACGGAAAGAGTCCATTTGACTCATTCACATCCTTCTCCAAGGTCATGCGCCAATGCTTTGCCCCGTGCCTTACCTGCCCGGAATCGTACGCCAGAGCTGCCGCTGCCGTTTTCGAGAATCTCAAGAAACAAAACGTACGCTATGTGGAAATCTCCTTCGGGCTAGGGTTCCCCGAGATCCAAGGGTTCCCCTCCCATGAAGCCGCCCTCGCGATTCGATCCGTCGCCCCCGAAGATATGGAGGTACGTATCTTCACCGGTATTTCACGAGAGCGCGATGGAGAACAGATGCGAACTTGGATTCAATCCATATTCGACGCGGAAGTATTGGATGGGATCGATCTGCATGGAGACGAAACCGCAGCCCCGGCAAAACAGTTTGAAAGAGTTTATCAGGAGGCTAATGAACGAGGCTTGTTCTGCAAAGCCCACGCGGGGGAACTGTCTGGTCCCGAGAGTGTCCGGGAAGTCATCGCATTTCTAAAAGTGCAGAGAATTGAACACGGCGTGCGGGCCATCGAAGATTCAGATCTCTTGCATGAAATCCTTTCCCGAGAAATCACCCTGGACATTTGTCCCACTTCAAATGTCCAACTGGGGATAGTCCCCAAGATCGAAGAACACCCTCTCCCGATCCTGCTGGAGAAAGGTGTCCGCGTAACGGTCAACACAGACGATCCCACCGTGTTTGGTCGTTCCTTAACCGAAGAACTCGCCTACGTCATGGAAACCTTTCATTTCTCTTGGGAGACCATGTTACAACTTCAGGAAAATGCACTTCATGCCGCACCACTCCAGGCCGAAAGAAGAGAACAGCTACTGGAGGACTTGAGAAACCATTCCCTTTCAACAAGATAAGTTCGCCACCAAGGCTCATCTGTCGTCCGCGCGGGGCGGCCACACACACGCGAGTACCCTCTCCGAAGAGGGTCAGGTATTGGGATTTGGACTCCACATTCGAGGTGGGTATCCCCCGATGTGTATAATGCATACGTAATCACATTGGAGGTATGTATCAATGGCCACCAGGGTGCAGGTGATTCTGGATGAAGAGGAAAAGGAGCTCTTCCGGCGCAGGGCGGAGTTGGCGGGGCTGTCGCTGAGTGCATGGCTTCGCAAAGCGGCCCGCGAAAAACTCGCCTTCGAGGAGCGCAACCCGGGCATTAAAACCGCTGAAGAGCTCCGCGCCTTCTTTTCAGCTTGTGACGCCCGCGAGCGGGGCAAAGAGCCCGACTGGGAAGAGCACCTCTCCGTGATCGAGGATTCTATTCGAGGAGGGGGACCCAACACGTGATCTTCGTTGACACCAACGTGCTGATGTATGCCGTCGGTCGAAAGCATCCGCTGCGCCCTGAGGCACGGGACTTCTTTGAGAAGAGCTTGGAGCAGCACACCAGGTTAATCACTTCGCCTGAGGTGTTCCAAGAGCTGCTCCATCCGCACTTCAACAGCCTTAGCGATAGCCGTAGGTAGGTAGATGGAGGCTCATATGTTCAGAGGATCGGCATTACCACCTCACCCATGAGGTGCGGATCAGATCTTGAAATTCATCAGACCCCCAACACGAGCGGACGATACCAGAGTGTCTCGGGGTCGCGGCGGGAGGAAATTCGGAACGGTATCGTCTCAGCGGAAGTTCTCCACAAGCATCAGGTCGGATTGCGTCTCTTCCCAGCGGTCGTACAAAATCCATCGGCCGTCGGGGGAAACACTGATCCTGCCGAAAGCATTACTGACGGACGGAATGGGCGTGATCTTGCCGGAGGCGAACTCCAAAAAGGCAATCGATTGGTTGCTAGAGGCATCCGGTCCGGAAATGAAATAGATTCCCTCATTGACTACGTCGAAACCGGTGTTGTACAGGAGGCCGTCAAGCACTTTCCTCTCCTCACCGCCCTCCACAGAAACCCTCCACAGGCTCTGGCCTCCCTGCGTGCTTTTCGAATAGTAGAGCGTTTTGCCCTCAGGTGACTCGATCGCGCGAGTTCCACCTCCGCGGGTCACCTGCACCGCTTCGCCCCCTTCCGGCCGGATCTTCCAGACCTGGTTCTCTCCACTTCGGTTCGAACGGAAGTAGATCCATTCCCCATCTCGCGACCAGCTCGGCCAGTTTTCGGCAGATGGATTAGAGGTTACCCGCCTTGGAGCTCCCCCCTCGGAGCTGATGACGCAGATGTCGGCGTTTCCTTGCTCCGGGCGACAGACAAAGCAAATCTGTTGGCCGTCTGGAGACCAGGATGGGGATCCTGTGGTCGGACCGCCAAAGGAGGTCAGCTTCACCGGATTAGAGCCGTCACTGTTGCACACCCAGATCTCCGGGCTTCCAGACCGATCCGAACGAAAGGCGATTCTGGCCCCGTCGGGAGCGTAACTTTCGGCTCTGTCCTCGCGGGTGGAAAAGATGAGCTTCTCCGGCTCGCTGGTATCAGCTGACGGGCTGATACTCGGCCTCGGCACTGCCGCACGCCAGATATTCGTGTCGTAAGTAGACTGCGCATAGGCCAGCCCATGCCCCTGCTGAGAAATGGCAGGATGCCAGCCATTCTCGCCACCAAAAGAGAGCCGTCGTGGACGCGCCGAACCGGAGACCGAAATCCGATAGAGGCTGGGGTTGGTGAAGGAACCAAGAGAGAAAATGATCTCGCGCCCGTCTTGAATCCAGACCGGAAACCGGCTTAGCCCGCTCTCATAGGTCAGCTGTCTCGGCTCACCTATCGGCTCATACTCTTCGGAAAGCTCCAGCAAGTAAAGGTGACTGAGTCCGAAAGTAACAACGCGAGAAAAAGCGAGAGTGCGACCATCCCGGGAAAAGGCGGGATGGCCGTCGGACCTCCCCACTTGAGGAGAGGTGAGCCTGCGTTTTTCACCCGAGCCGGTCGAAAGAAGGAATAAAGCGAGAGGCTCCTCAGTAGTCGGCCTGTCTGTAACGGCGAGCCACTCACTGTCTGGAGACCAGGCCAGAGTGCTGCTGCTCGAGCCGATCTCAGCCAGTTTGCGTTCTGAGCCGCCCAGGGGCGGGATCAAGCGCACTTCCGCTTTTCCTGGGGCGACTCCACGAAGGAAGGCGATATGACGCCCGTCCGGAGACCAAGCAGGCCTGGAATCTGCGGCCGGGTCGGTTGTTAGTCGCAGCGGCCTTCCAACGCCGATCTGTTGGACGTAAATATCGAAGTTGTCCTGCTTTTGGCCATCCCAGGAGAAAGCCACCTGGTTGCCGTCCGGAGAAAAGCTTGGACCTGACTCTTGGCCCGCGTAACTGGTGAGCGGAACTGCGCTCAGTGGGGCTTCTGCTTCCTGCCTGGGTGGACGGACGAACCAAAACCAGCCTGCGGCGATTATGACGATGGCTACCACGATAGTCCCCACCAACCGTAGGGGTACTGCTGGCTGCACCTTCGCAGGAGCTGTGATGGCAGATTTGCCCGAATCCGTGTCCCGCTTCAGGCGCTTCAAATCTACCATCAAGTCTTTCGCCGACTGGTAACGCACCTCGCGGTCTTTCTCCAGCGCCTTGTCGGTGATTTTTTCTAATTCATCGGGTAACTCTGGATTCAGACGCACAGGCGAGGTGGGGGTTTTGGTAAGAATCTCACTAAAGACAACCGCTGTAGCGGTGCCTTTAAAAGGAAGTGAGCCCGTAGCCATCTCGTACAGGACGACACCAAAGGAGAAAAGATCGGTGCGAGTATCCGGTTCTTCGCCACGGGCCTGCTCAGGTGACATATAAGCAACCGTGCCCACAGCCGTACCGGGACTGGTCAAAAGCTCCTCCGATGCCTGAGCTGTGGGCATGGCCGAAGCGGCTTCTGGCTGCGGGCGTCGTTCCGTC
>JALLOM010000300.1 GCA_027717865.1 Acidobacteria bacterium AH-259-O06
CTATTGTTCTGACCTCGCTTCGTATGCCGCCTTTCAGCCTGGAGCAGGTTAGGAGCTTGGGAATAAAGCCCGAGTCGAAAAGAATTCTGATTGCTAAAGGTGCTATAGCGCCCCGCGCCGCCTATGAACCGGTATCTGCGCAGGTAATCGAAGTGAATTCTCCGGGTATTACGGCCCCCAATCTGAACCACTTCGACTATAAGTATCGCCGTCGCCCAATGTTCCCTTTCGAGTCGCACAGCAGTTGGAGTTGAAGACGATCTCGAGTGGACATTTCTAAAAAATATCTCCTCTTGATGATCAGCGCCTTGAAGAGCAGCGGTGCTAAGACCAACGTTCCGGCACTCGAACAAACTACTCTGTCAACATGCACTCCAAGGCGCTCTAACCAGAGCCTGCGCTCTTTACGCCCAGTCACCTTTCCTGCGTGCCTGCTCGTGAGAAGGTAGACAACGTCACTGCCGGTGAATGACGCAATCAGCAATGCCCAAGGGGGTGAGATCCATGGTCTCGGTTGATTGTAGATGAGTAGGCTGACCTTCTCTCAATTTCACTGTAATCGGGAGAATAAGAGCGGAATGGGTTCTCGATCTTTCATAAACGTGAGGTAGCAATTTGGCCCTGCGGTCCAGCCAGCTGCGAACTTTTCTGCCGCAGGAGGGTTGTACGCCACGCACCCATCCGGTGGCAGTGATCAGCCAGGAAGATCGACGATGAATTTCAATAGACATGTTGAAGCTCTCGTTAGGAGTTCAGAGCGATTTCACTGATGTCGATCAAGTAAAGTTGGCGACCGTTTCCCCCATGCGAAGAGTCAAGCACCACCTTGGTTCCATCGCGGCTGACTCGCGGATGCGTATCGCATCGCCACTCTCCCTTGTAATCGAGCGGTGCATAAAAATGGCCCAGTGGATAACGCTTCCTACTTGGCACATGGTAGAGATAGCAGTGCTGGTAGCGCTCTTTGTCAGGATAAGTGTCGTTAACAATCCAATTCCGGTTGGGGAGATAGGAGCAGTGGCCGTCCAGGGTCATCACCTCAGGGCCCACTACTTCGAACTTCTCACTTCTATCCTGAAAGAGATAAAAGCGTCGCCCGTGTGAGCCGTGCCAGGTGTAAGCCAGAATGTGCGTTGGGTCGCGCCAAATGAAGTGAGAAGTGTAACCCTGCTCGTCGCGATTAATGGGGTAGAGGCCCGTGCCGTCCGGGTTGGCCGTGAACATTCGCGTCCTGCGCCCCCTGCCGGACGACCATCGGTGCAAAAAAGCAAAACGTGATCCGTCCGGCGAGATGAGCAGGTGATTGAACCAGTGCTTGGCGCTGGCCCAATCCTCGTACGGATAGGGAATCTTGACAATGTTTGCAGTGGAAAGAATAAGTTCTCGTTGTCCTGTCTGAAGATCGAGGTACCAGATACCGCTGTCTTCAGGCGCGGCAGTGTCTCGATTTGGATCCGCTATTCCCGCATAACCATACCCAGGACGAAGATCTGCCAAGCGGCGGAAATCGGTGCTCAAAGCCCAGCGACCGTCGGGGCTGACAGCATAAATTGGCGAAGAGATTGTCTGCTTCTCGCCCGTTTTCACGTCAAGGATCCGACAAACGAAGTGCCTGCCCTGGCGGTCATTCCAGATGATCTCTGTGCTGGATCCCGGCAGCCACTGCAGCATACATCCTTGCTGCCAGCACCAAGCACGGCTTTCACCCAGCTCAATCCAACGGTCGTCCTCCCACAAATCCACCATTCCGATCCGGACAGCATCGCTTGCTCGAGGGCTCCGGCTTTCGAAACCCACCTCCATCCCCAAAACGTAGCGGTCGGCTGGATCAAATTCCCACTTGTCATAGTAGCCAAACCAGTGAAAACGAGGTCCGCGCGTAATCGCGCGCACCGGCGGGAGTGCATCGTCTGACGTACGAGCCAGGAGGGGAAGGCCCATCAAACCCACGAGAGAGTGTTGCAGAAACGTTCGACGATCACGCACGGTCGATGCCCTTGCGCCGGTCATTATGCCGCATCAAAGCGGACCGGCGAACCTGAGCAACCAGTCTGGCCTCCTGCGCTTGTGAACCTCCAGTTGACTTTCCTGTCGGATCTGTTATCTATTCCCATCGAGGCGCTGACCTGATTGCTGACAGCACAACAGCATTAAAAAGAATAGGAATTTTTTTCTCGGAGCCATTATATGCTGGAGGGGATAAAGGGGTCAAGGAGTGTTTTGGGTGGGATAGAGGGGAGTAATAGTGGGCAGGAAACGGTTTTTGTGAAGAATTCTGGTGAAAGGAGTCCGAAGGACGGAAGGGGGGCTGAAAGGAAACACACAGGTATTGAGTGAGGGCACTTTAGCCACCGTCTCCGGTGGCTAAAAATCAGGATGAGTCGGAACATCGTCCCAGAAGATGGAATCGCAAGAGATCTGAATCCGACGTGCCTGATGGGGCGAGAGGGAGGCCAGCAATTCGTCGAGCTTGTAAGGGAGCAAAGCAGGTGGGGGTGAGCGCTGTCGTCGATTGAAGATAAGGTATTTATAGGTCCCCAGGCAGTCTTTACAAACGATCTTGTACCGAGAGTTGGGCATCACAGACCGCTTAGTAAGACACTAGTGAGAGAGGGTGCTGCTATTGGAGCCGGAGCTGTGATCCTTGCTGGAAATACTATTGGCTGCTATGCAATGGTGGGAGCTGGGGCCGTAGTCACTCGGAGCGTGGCCGATCACGCCTTGGTGCACGGAAATCCAGCTAGGCGACAAGGGTGGGTGTGCCGTTGTGGTCTAAAACTCATCCAAGCACGCAACAAGAGATACGACTGCCACTGCGGCCTGACTTACCGGCTCGGAGACTCAGGACTTGTTCCTTTATCCCTTTGAATTCCTGATTTCCGGAAAAAAAATATCGAGATTTCATGAAATGAGTGGCAAAAAAATCTCACAGCCTGCGGACTTCATCGGCACTGACCTTACTTACGCTTGTAAACGACTTCCATACCTCCGCCACCGAGCCTCTCCAGGATTTAGTATTGGGAAGTGATCTTGCCGACCAACGCTTGCTTCCAGTACAGGAGGTCCTTCAGCAGATATTAAATCTTCAGGTGGAGGCTGCCGGTCTACCCGTGTGGGCGCTGCTGGGCGGCCGCGTGCGGAAGAAGGTGCGCGTGGCCCATGAAATTGAACCCTACCTACCGATGTGGTTGGAAGAACCCATGCGTCCCGAGAACTTCGATGCCATGAAGAAGCTTTCGGAGCACGTCACTATACCGCTGGCCAGCGGCTATCTGGATATCCCCAACAAGCCCGGTTGGGGAGTTGAATTGAATGAAGAGGCTTTCAGGCACATGCCGCCCAGACCCACAGTCTACCGAGAGGACGGTTCCGTCGCCTGGCAGTAGAGACACCTCGCGGATCGTTTGCCGTCCGCCTTTCACCCGCTCTTCCTCCACTTGTCCAGATCGCGTTTATCGTCCTTCAGCCTCGCCGAGACCAATAAAGAAAGGCCCCCCGGTCCTGTGTAGCTGCAGATCTCACGCTGGCAGGCTACCCAACAGCGCCACCGCCCGTCACCCACGCCTGCTGAAACGACAAATACACATAACTGAAGCTATATCAACGGCACAATCTTTTCCTGATTGGCTACTGTATAGAACGTCAGTATTACTCGCAACGCCTTTGTGGTTTCCTCAACAGATGGATTGGGTTCGCGATTATCGCGAATACTTTCGTAAAACTCTGTAACTTCACCGATTAATCCGTTCAGTATCTTCTGCTCCATCGGTTCATCTGTATAGAACACTTTTTTACGTAAACCTGTTTCTCCATGCAACTCGTATCCCCACCATGTGTGAATCGTGACTGTTCCCCTAGTCCCAACAACTTGTAGATCGCACTGATAGGGATGCGGGGTTGACAGCCAAGCAAAGAAAACCTCAGCCGTAACGCCATTAGAAATTCTCAGCAGCATTAAGGCAGTGTCTTCGATCGATCCTGGCTGGAAGTTTCTGGCGAGGTATCCGCCAACAGCTACAATGTCGCCTCCAGCGAACCATGCTATCCTATCAAGCAGGTGAATCCCATCCGTGAGAACGGCGCCTCCA
>JALLOM010000301.1 GCA_027717865.1 Acidobacteria bacterium AH-259-O06
GCATAAAACACTGGTAAGCCTGCTCTGGAGACTCCACGATTGGCTCGCCTCGCACGTTGAAGCTGGTATTTAGAAGAACTGAAGAGCCTGTTTGCCGCTCGAATTCTTCCAGCAGTCGGTGGAAGCGGGGATTATCCGCTTTGCCAACGGTTTGAATCCGGGCAGAGCCGTCCACATGCGTCACGGCCGGAATTTCACATCGTTTGCTGTCTCGGACGGGAGCCACCAGCAGCATGTAAGGGCTTGAACAATCCAACTCAAAGTATTCAGAGACGTGATCCTGCATGACAGCCGGTGCAAAAGGGCGAAACGACTCCCGAAATTTCACCCGAAGATTAATCAGTTTGTGCATATCCGGCTTCCGGGGATCCGCCAGAATGCTGCGATTTCCAAGTGCTCGAGGTCCAAATTCCATGCGGCCTTGAAACCAAGCGATGACGGCTCCTTGGGCCAAGACCTGGGCCGTTTTCGTGATCAAAGAGGAATCTTGCAGTTCCTCATATTTTGCTCCCTGAGAGTCGAGACAGGCGCGGATCTCGTCCTTGTCGTACTCAGTTCCAAGGAGCGATCCCTGCTGCTGGTCGCAGACCGCAAGCCCGGTGCTTTTCGAGCGTGGATGGCCAAGAAACCGATGCCACACTGCCAGAGCCGCTCCCAGTGCTCCCCCTGCGTCACCAGCCGCCGGTTGGATCCAAAGATCTTCGAACCCCACTTCCCTCATCACACGACCATTGGCCACACAGTTCAGAGCTACGCCTCCCGCCATGCAAAGGTACTTCTCCCCGGTCTTTCGACGCAAATGGTTACACATCCTCAGGATGACCTCCTCAGTTACCTTTTGGATCGAGGCCGCGATATCTTTGTGTTCTTGGGACAGCGGATCGTTCGGTTTTCGGGGCGCAGCTCCAAAGAGCTGCTCGAAACGTGAAGATGTCATTTTCAGGCCGGTTTGGAAGCCGAAGAATTCAGTATTTAACCGAAAGGATCCGTCCTCATGGATGTCGATAAGGTGCTCTTGTATTAAGTTCTGGTATGTGGGATTTCCGTAGGGTGCGAGACCCATCACTTTATATTCACCGGAATTGACTTCAAATCCGAGATAATAGGTAAAAGTCGTGTAGAGCAACCCGAGCGAGTGGGGAAAGCGAATCTCTGACTCCAGTTGGATCTCACTGCCTTCACCCCGGCCGAGAGCGGTCGTCGTCCACTCACCTACGGCGTCAACAGTGAGCAGCGCCGCTGACTCGAACGGTGACGGGTAAAAGGCGGAAGCAGCGTGGGACTCATGATGATCCGCGAACAGAATCTCTCCCTCGTATTCGAGTTTCCTTCGAATCAGTTCTTTCATCCAGATTTTTTCCTTGATCCAAACCGGGATGGCTTTTAGATAGGAGGCAAATCCTCGAGGGCAATGACGCAAATAGGTTTCAAGAAGGCGTTCCAATTTGGAGAAAGGCTTTTCGTAAAAGACCACGTAGTCGAGATCGTTCACGGAGCACTGGCCGATCTTGAGAACAGCTGCAATGGCTTTTGAGGGAAAGGAACTATCGTGTTTTCGACGACTGAAGCGCTCTTCCTGCAAGGCGGCGACAATGCGTCCCCGCTCCAGGAGGCAGGTCGCGCTGTCGTGATAGAAAGCTGAGATGCCTAGGATTCGTGCCATCGTTATAGCTATTGAGTTTTGAGCTGTAGGGGCGAGCCGGTGGCTCGCCCCTACAGCTCAAAACTCACAACTCAGAACTCAACATCTCCGCCAGGGCTTCGCCGACAACTCGATTTCCTTGCTCGGTCAGATGCGCAAAATCGAAATAGAGCCTGCTTCCACCTCCTTCCTTGATCGCTTGGGTGAGATCCAGGTAAGGAAGTCCGATTTGCTGAGCCTCTCCGACGGCCCGTTCGACCAGCTGTGCCGCAAAAGTACTCCATGCTCCGGAATCCTCATCAAACACGTAGCGGGAGGGCATAATCATCAGCAGGAATGAGATCGCGTTTTCCTCAAGCAGCCTGTGCGTAGCGGCTAAGGACCACAAGGTTCGCTGCCAGCCTGACTCAATGCGTTGTTCATCCAAAAGGTACTTGTCAAATCCCAAATTGTAGTAGCACACACCATTTTGGCTTTGACTATGAAAGGGTTCAGTCGGGGAGAGGCGGTACAGGAGGTTGAGAGAGCGCCGTAGTAAATCGGTGTAAACATAGGTTTTTTCGAAAAAGTAACTCCCTAGAGAGTAGGTGGCCAGGAGGTTTCCGTCCCAACTTAGAATATATCTGCCTCCGCGCACCGCCCGGGGAGTCTCCGATTTGTCACGCTGCAACTCCCAATGCAGCAGTGCCTCGTCCGTGATGTCGTTGCACAACTCAATCTCCACGATCACCATCCGGGGGCCAAACTGGAGCCCTTGATGCTTCAGGTAGACGTAGTAGCTGGACGGACTGTAGCCCTGTCCTCCAGCGTTGATGACATGGAATTTCTGGGGAGAAGTCTTCTGATTAAGATTCCTCTCTAAGACCTGGCTATAATGTGTTGAAGACAGAATTCCCAGTCCGAATCCGATGGAGTCCCCCAGCGAAAGAATCCTGTACTCACCGGTCTCCGGGGTTTTACTAAAGTCGGTCTCGCCCCGAAAGCCGTATTGGTTCGTGGAGAAGGGAACTCCCCAGAAAATGCCCTGGTAATGGCTTTTCAACTTAATGGGTATGTAGGAGGTTTCGACCACGTGATCACGCTTTTCGCTAGAGCCACTCAGTACGGAGTGACGCATCAGGAGCTCAGCGATCCAGAAGACAACAAGAGAGACCAGTAAGAACAAAGCTGCGCTCAAGAGATACAGTTTTAGTTTTCTCAAGGCTTCTTTCGGGCAATCACGGTAAAGAATCCGCCTTCGCGAGCACCGTTGAATATCATTCCGAGTTCGATGAGGCTCCGCTCCAGGAGATGACCCGACGATTCAGGTTCAAAAAGCCTTTCATTGGACGAAAACCGCTTGAGAAGCCTTGTCTTTGGAATGGTTTTCACCAGTTCCAGTTGGCTCGGCTCGAGCCACTTCAGGACCTGACTAATAGTATGCTTAAGTTGGTGAGGATTCTCGTACTGGTCTGCAAACCAGGCCGAGTGGCGTGTTTTTCCCAGTTGTTGTGAGCGCAGCCGCGGGTCCAGGAAAGCAAGGCGATAACCAGTCACTTGAAAGAGAATCCTTCTGAGGTCCGTGGCTAAGCGCCCGTACCGGTGATAAAGCCCGACGATCAAGTAGCCACTTGGTTTGACGAGAGTAGAGAGGGTTTCAAACCCCAGGGAGGGACGCGAGGTATGGTGCAGGACGCCGTTACAAATGACGGTGTCAAAGCTGGCGGGTCGAAAGACCGGACGAAACAAGTTCATCTGCAGGAAGTGAACTCGCTCCAGCCGATTTTTCTGCTTGAATTCCTGAGCCAGGCCAAGCGAGTTGAGACAAATATCCGTCCCAAAGACGGTGCGATGGGCAATTCCCAGAAAATTAGTCAGCTGTCCGGTTCCACAACCGCAATCTAGAACGCGGGTACCGAACGGAATCTGTTCGTCCAGGAGGCGCGCAAATACACCTTGCCGCGCTTTGTCTATGAGCCGGGCCAGGTTGTCCGTGTCTTCGTAATCCGGGAAAGGATGTTCCTGGTAAAAGGCTTTAACTACCTCGGTCACATCATCTGTGAAGAGCTTCGGATCGTTCGGCCAATAAAGCAGTGGGATGCCCCTCTGGATCGGAAAAGGATAGGAGCAGCTGCGACAGGTGAGCATGGCTTCATCAGATTCCAGCGCCCCCCGACAGCGAGGACATGCCAGCAGGTGCTGGTAAGGGGTGCTGGTGAGTGTCGTCGTGCTTTCGTGTTCTTGCTCTTCCACGGAAAAGTTCATCATTGTAACACTTTTCCGCTTTTGATAGATTTCCGCTCAATGGGCAAGCTGAGTATTTTGGTGGAACTTTGGGAATTCCTGCGCGTGCGTAAAAAGATGTGGCTGCTGCCCATTCTTATTTTTCTCCTCTTTGTGGGGGCTCTGCTGGTGTTTTCGGAATCCTCGGCAGTCGCCCCCTTCATCTACACATTG
>JALLOM010000302.1 GCA_027717865.1 Acidobacteria bacterium AH-259-O06
CTCCTTCTAAAGAGGCAGGATCTCCTCTCGAATGGGATCGAACTGGAGGCGTCGTTTCTGAAGATAGGCCAGATTGCCCAGGTGACAGGCCTGAGCAGACCGGTGCCCGATGAGAACGTCCCCTGTAGGCAGCCTGCGCGTGTGTACACATTTCAGAAAGTTCTCAACGTGGTCCTCGGTCAGGTTCCCTTGCGCTTTGACAATCACTGGAGAAGCACCCGTCTCGGCGGACTGGAACTCGAAGTGCCGGCGGTCGATCAGCAGACGTCCTTCGGTGCCAATCAGCTCCACGCCGCTGCCTCTGGTTCCCGGTGCCAGGGTCGCCTCGAAAGTAGCGGTCCACTCCCCTGGGTATTCAAGGAGAACGTTGATGGTGTCAGGCGCTGTTCGGCCATCCTTGTACTGGTAAATACCCCCAGCAGCGACCGCCGATCGAGGGATCTCTTCTCCGATGAACATGTGGATCACATCGATCCAGTGAGCAAACAGATCGGTCACCAGCCCACCCCCGAAATCGAGATAGGCCCGGAAGTTATAGTATTGCTGGGGATCATAGTCGCGCCACTTGAGCGGACCTAGATACCTTGCCCAATCGAGATCGGCAGGTTTTGTGGCCAGTGCCGCAGGTGCCTTTCTGAGATGGGCCCTATTTCCATTCCACCAGGTGCGAGTGAGCATGATCTTGCCCAATTTTCCCGTGCCCATATACTCTTGCTTGGCTCGAAGGTAGTGATGTCCGGACCTCTGCTGCATGCCCACCTGGCAGATGCGTTTGTTAACACGTGCTGCTTTCACAATCTCCGGCCCTTCCTCGATCCTCAGCGTCAGAGGCTTTTCGATGTACACGTCTTTGCCGGCACTGATGGCGTCGATGGCGATCTGGGCATGCCAGTGATCGGGCGTTCCGATGAGGATCACGTCAAGGTCGTTCATTTCGAGCAGCTTGCGGTGATCCGCAAAGCCACTGGACCCGGGCGCCTTGTGGCGGGCTTCTTCAATACGCCGGCCCCAAATATCACAAACTCCCGAAACCCGGATGGCTGCATTTTTCTGAAAGATCTGCATGACCCTCAGACCCCGGCCTCCACATCCGATGACACCGAGATTGATCCGGTCATTGGCTCCGGGAACTTGTGCATAGGAGGCGGCGCTCATCGCCACAGCTCCTGCCGCGGTACGCAATAAATCTCTGCGGTTTAGCATAATTTTCTTTTGAGCAGATCCGTCTTTGTCTTCTCTATGTCTTTGTGGTAACAAAAACTGCTTGTCATTCATGGTACTTGACTCCCAGCTGGTCCAGCGCCTCTTTGGGACAACCAGCCCATTGAGGCACAAAACGATTTCCCATGTATTGTAGATCCTCAATACCCATCTTGCTCGTCCAGAATCCGGTCGCGGTCAGGTCTCGGAAGCTGTTGAAAAAGGCTACGCCATGAGTCATCTCCGGCTTGGCTGTCCGCGGCCAGGCAATCTCATCCAGCATCGCTTTTTGTTTCTCCCCACTGCAGTCCACAAAGGTCTTGCCAAACCGTTTCTGACATTGCACATCAATCCACGCCAGTCCTCCTCGCATCGTCGTTTGCCGTGAAGGCTGGTCCACCATCATAAAATCAATGAACTCGTGAACCCCAACATCGGTGGCACTGCCGGAGCGTTCGTCAGCGGGTATTATGAGATCGACCAGTGCCTGAACCGTCTTGTACTCATGATCCGTAAAGAACCTGGGAGTAACTTTCCCGTCTTCTGCGCCGGTCCTCCTGGCTTCCAGAACCTTCTCTTGAGCCTCCTGCACTTCCGCTCCGGTCCAGCTGAACCCAGCGGCCAGCGGTGCTGAGGCCAGGATTTTCAAGGTCTCTCTTCGACTGATCTTATTCATCGTATGATGCTCCTCTGATGCTCCTCATAAATTCCCCTTTCTTCGCTCTTCGGCCATGTATTCACTGCTCCACATGGCCAGGGCCAGGATGGTCCAAGTCGGATTCTTATCGGCCTGGGACACGAAAGGTCCGCCATCGACTACGAATAGATTCTTAACATCGTGGGCCTGGCAGTACTTGTTGAGCACCGACGTTTTCGGATCGTTTCCCATCCGGGTCACCCCCAGCTCGTGAATAATCTGTCCTGGTTTTGAAATTCCGTACCCCTCCTCCTTCGTGGGCATAGGCGTCAAAGGTGTCCCGCCCAGAGTATGAACGATTTCCCGAAAGGTCTCCTGCATGTGCTTGACCTGCTCATATTCGTAATCACTCCAGGTAATATGAAAACGCAGGACCGGAATGCCAAATTTGTCCACCACATTGGGATCAATTTCAAGGTAGTTGTCCTCTCGAGCGATCATTTCGCCACGTCCTGCGAAACCAATGAAGGCTCCATAGAACCGTCGATAATCCTCTTTGAGCTGTTGGCCATAACCGCCGCCACCTCGAGGTTTTCCCATTCCATTGTAGCGATGAATGCCCCCCATGAAACCGTAACTTGGCATTCTGCGGCCGCCCCCAAACTCGATATGGTACCCGCGTGGAAAGTCGAGTTTCTTATTATCGAGCCACCAAGGCATATAAAGATGCATCCCGCCGACCCCGTCCTCGTTGTGCGGCACCATATTCATCATCCGGGGGAAGAAACCCCTCACGCTGGTGCCCGTTGAATCGGTGAGGTACTTACCAACCACGCCACTGGAATTGGCGAGGCCGTTGGAAAAACGTGAAGACTTGGAGTTCAACAGCAAGCGCGCCGACTCACAGGCACTGGCAGCCAGGACCACAATCCTGGCGCGCACCTGATGCTCGCGCCGATCCCGAGTGTTCACATAGGAAACGCCAGTGGCCAGGCCATCCGCATTGGTTGTGACTTCACGAGCCATAGCATGATTAATGATGGTCAACTTACCGGTCTTCACAGCAGGGGGCAGCAGAACAGAAGGAGAGGAAAAGTTCGAGTGGGTCGAGCAACCACGCCCGCACTGAGCACAATAGTGACAGGGGGCCCGGCCGTTGTGGGGCCGCGTTAAAATCGACTTGCGCGATGGAATACAAGTAATTCGCAGCTTATCGCAGGCCTTCTTGACCATCAGCTCATAACAGCGGGGTTTGGGCGGCGGAAGAAAAATCCCATCTGGTTCATTGTGGAGCCCTTCTTCACTACCAAAAATGCCCACCAGGCGATCGACTTTGTCATAATATGGTTTCAAATCCTCATAGCCGATGGGCCAGTCATCTCCCAGCCCATCGATGCTCCGCCGCTTAAAATCGTTCGGGCCGAATCGCAGCGAAATCCGCCCCCAGTGATTGGTTCGTCCCCCCAGCATGCGAGACCGAAACCAGTCGAACTCGGTCCCGTCGGCCACCGTGTAGGGCTCACCCTCCAAAGTCCAACCACCCAAGCTGGCTCTAAATTCCCCTATTTGCCGTTGGGGTGTTGCCGCACCTCGGCGGGGGGAATCATAGGGCCATCTGAACATAACTGAATCGGTGGCTGTATCCCACCAGGGTCCCGCCTCCAGCATCACAACTTCCGCCCCTGCTTCAGTGAGCACTTTGGCAGCCATACCGCCGCCGGCACCGGAGCCCACAATACAAACATCGTAGACTTTCGAACTTCGAATAACTTGCATAATCAATCCTCAGAAGCTTAAAAGTGTTGCGCAGTTTATTTAATGGATTCGGCACAAAAAAGCAACAAGTTACGATTTCCTTTTGCGGCGCAATAGCCACCAGCCATAGATCCCGAGATTGACGGCTAATACAAAGAGCCCCAAGGTAATCTGCAAGCGTCGCGTGAGCACGGTGGGATAAAGCACAGGAACGATGTAGTGCTCGATAAAATCCACCCGGTAACCGATGGCCCCGCCTTTTTGACGGAGCCAGTTCTCAAGCGGGGTGAGCGGGCAGACCCCACCGGCCAGTTCAATGAATGCAGCCCACAGCGCAGCCGGGACGTGTATCCACGCGCAGCGCCTCCACCTGAGTACCAACAACCCGCCCAGTACTGCGAAAAGAACAAAAGCAAGATGGGCCGTTACAACGAGGTCGGCGAGCACACGATAGAGC
>JALLOM010000303.1 GCA_027717865.1 Acidobacteria bacterium AH-259-O06
TCTCCTTTGTTCTGCGTCCCTGAAAAAAGGAAGGAAGAGGTAGGGCAGATTCTAGCACACGCCAGCCCCGAGCCGGGGCCAGGCTGGTGGTACATTTGGGTGTGCAACCGTTCGCAGTAGTGCTACCATCCGTGACGCGACGCAAGTTTTGACACTGTCTGTTTCTGGTTATGCCTCAACCTTTCCCCGGGACCAGTTTAGCAGCCAAAGGAAAGTCATGAAGGAACAAGCGGATGGCCCCATCTCTCACTCCTGAACTGCAGCGATGGCGCTATCAGGTTTTTGCCATCACCTGGTTGGCATATGCGGGTTTTTACCTGTGCCGAAGAAATTTCAGCGTGGTCATGCCCCTGCTGGAAGCAGATCTGGGCTATACGAAAATGCAGTTTGCCACGGTTATCTTTACTTTCAGTCTGCTCTATACGCTGGGTCAATTTTGCGGAGTGCTATCAGATCGCTTCGGTCCCCGCTTGATAGTGGGAATCGGGCTCTTTGTCTCCATCTTTTCCAACCTGATGATGGGATTTGCAACGTCTTTCCTCTTTTTGACCGCTTTCTCTTGCCTGAGTGGCGCCGGTCAGTCCACAGGATGGCCGGGCTTGGTCAAGAACATGGCCAACTGGTTTCGCCGCCGCGAGCGAGGCGTGGTGATGGGCTGGTGGAGTACAAACTACGTTCTCGGTGGATTTTTTGCCACTGTCTTTGCAACCTTTGTTGCGACCCACCCAACCATCTTGGCCCAGTGGGGGTGGCGGCGAGGGTTTTGGTTACCGGCCGTGTTACTCTTCTTCATCGCCCTAAGCTTCGTTCTGATGACACGAAATAATCCCGGTGAGGCCGGCCTTCCGGATATCCCGGAAGGCGACCACAAAGACGGAATCGGCGCGGAGTCCCAGCTCCCGGCCGAACAGGGGGGTCCAGATCACGATTCTCCCTCGCTTCTTTGGGGTATTTTGTCGGATCCGGCCGTGTGGGTCATCGCCATTACGTATCTTTTCTTGAAGATGACCCGCTATTCATTTCTCTATTGGCTGCCACTGTACATGACAGGACATCTGGGCTATGGAGTGCTTGAAGCGGGATACATCTCCTCACTTTATGAACTCGTTGGATTCTCGGGGGCGATCATTGCCGGCTATACTTCCGACAAGTTGATGGGATCACGGCGGTTCCCGGTGGCAGCGGTGATGCTCTGGGGACTGGCAGCGGTTTGCTTTTTTCACTCCCCCCTGGCCGCCGCGGGGCCAATAGGTGTCTCGATCTGGATCGCACTGATCGGCATCATGACCTACGGTCCGGATACTCTGATGTCGGGCGCGGCGGCTCAAGATGCCGGCTCCCGAAAGGGAGCGGCCACGGCCGCCGGCTTGATCAATGGGGTGGGTTCAATCGGCCAGCTCTGTTCTCCCTTCCTGGTAGCTTATATTACGGACCAATACGGTTGGGATAGCCTTTTCTATCTCTTTGTCATTTTCGCCCTGATAGGAGGCAGTCTGATGGCGACCAAGTGGAATTACTGGCCCCCGGAGGCCAAAACAAGGTGAAATCATGGAGGTCGGAGAGAATGGACGGTAAGGACAATAGCCTTTCACGATTTCGATCCGAGGGAGACTTGAATCTGTCCCCGCAGCGCACAGCCTGGATCCAAGAGAACCTCGACACCAAAACCCGGCACTGGTTGGAGGAAGACGCCCGTTACTTCCTTCATCAGTCGCTTTCAACACCGTGTCTTAATGTTCTGGCTGGTTGCGACGGGATTTACATTGAAGATCTGCAGGGCAATCGCTACATGGATTTTCACGGCAACAGCGTTCACCAAGTCGGTTTCAGCAATCAGCGGGTAATCAAGGCCATCCAGGCACAGATGAGAGACCTTTCCTTTTGTCCCCGCCGCTACACCAACATCCCTGCCATCCAACTGGCCAAGAAGCTGGCCCAGCTGGCACCTGGGGATCTAAACAAGGTTCTCTTTGCCCCCGGCGGCACGACTGCCATTGGAATGGCACTCAAGCTGGCCCGTGCGGCCACGGGAAGATTCAAGACCATTTCCTTTTGGGATTCCTTTCACGGCGCTTCTCTTGATGCCATTTCCGTGGGTGGCGAAGCCATCTTTCGCAGTGGGATCGGCCCGCTCCTTCCCGGCACCGAGCATGCTCCGCCGCCCGATCCCTACCACTGCCTGTGGGAGTGCGGGAGTGAGTGTAATCTGAAATGTGCCGGCTACATCGAATATATCCTGGAAAAGGAGGGGGATGTGGGGGCCGTTATCGCCGAAACGGTGCGCAGCACTCCGGTGATTCCTCCCCGGGGCTACTGGGAGACCATTCGGGCGGCCTGTGACAAGCATGGCGCCTTGCTGATTCTCGACGAAATCCCACATGCCCTGGGTCGAACCGGCCGGATGTTCACTTGTGAACACTACGGAGTGGTTCCCGATATGCTCGTCATAGGGAAGGGACTGGGCGGGGGAATCTTCCCACTGGCGGCCTTGATCGTCCGTGAGGATCTGGATGTCATGCCGGACCGGGCACTCGGTCATTATACGCATGAGAAGAATCCGGTAGCCTGCGCGGCTGCCCTGGCCACCATCGAGTGCCTGCAAGAAGAAGGTCTGATTGAGAACGCCAGAAGCGTGGGAGAGTACGCCTTGCAGCGAATGCGGGAAATGGTGGCCGATCATGAAAGCATCGGAGAGGTCCGGGGTTTGGGTCTTCTTTTGGGCGTCGTTCTAGTGAAGGATCAAACCAGTCGCCAACCCGCCGTCGAGGAGGCCGAGCAGGTACTGTACTCTGCGCTGGCTAGAGGCTTGAGCTTTAAAGTGACGATGGGACATATCCTCACCCTGACGCCACCCCTGACCATCACCCGCGAGGAAATAGACAAGGCGCTGGACATCCTCTGCGAGTGTCTGGCAGAGGTGGAAAACAGATAAGTGCAAACCCGGTAGGAGCATTACCGGTCCGGTCGGGATTCTTAAAGCGAGACACTTAAAGCGGAGGAAAAAAACAATGTCGGATTTCCAGAATGGACGAGTCCTATGTTATGTAGTGGCGTTTGTTCTCTGGATCGCCTGCGCACCTCCAACGCCGACTCCGGCGCCCCAAGACGGAGTTCCCGGTGTCGAACATGTGGTGGTCATTGGGGTGGATGGGATGAGTCCCGACGGGATTCAAAAAGCCGAAACACCTAATCTCGATCGCCTCATGCAAAGAGGGGCCTACAGCTTTCAGGCTCGTGGAGTGATGCCGACCAGCAGCAGCCCCAATTGGGCCTCCATGATGATGGGGGCCGGCCCGGAGCAGCATGGCGTGACCTCTAACCAGTGGGAACCTGACAAGTTTGAGATTGCGCCGACGGTGGTGGGTTCAGGCGGGATTTTTCCGACTATTTTCGGAGTTCTTCGAGAGCAGAGGCCCTCGGCGATCCTGGCCTGCTTTCATGATTGGGACGCCTTCGCACGGCTGCTGGAACCGGATGCGCCAGACATCATCCAGCATGGGGACGGACCGATCAAGACGACGGAGAAAGCCATAGACTACTTCAAGTCGAAGAGACCAAATTTTACCTTCATCCATCTCGATCATGTCGACCATGCGGGGCACACCTACGGTCACGGAAGTGCCGAATACTATCTCTCCGTCCAAGAAGCCGACCGGCTCGTCGGCGAGATTGTCCGTGGCTTGGAAGAAGCGGAAATACTGAATCAGAGTATCCTGCTGGTGAGTGCCGATCACGGAGGAGTGGGCACCAAACATGGCAACGCCACCACCGCAGAAATCGAGATTCCCTGGATCATTGCGGGGCCTGGAATCGTCTCCGGGCGTAAACTCACTTCCCCCATCAACACTTACGATACGGCGGCCACGGTCGCCTATATTTTTGGAGTGAAGCCTCCCCACGCCTGGATTGGCAGACCCGTGCTGGAGGCTTTTCGGTAGTCAATTCTGGGGTCTTCTAGTCCGCATTTCTCACACCGGCTCGTCA
>JALLOM010000304.1 GCA_027717865.1 Acidobacteria bacterium AH-259-O06
GATGGGATTTGTGGTCATCCCCCCCTTGGTTTGCGCTCAGGAGGCAGAGATATCCGAGCAGGAGGCGATGTACTACCGCTACATGGAGTTTCCCTCCTACGTCAAAGGCGGCTCGATTGATCCCCACTGGATGGCCGACGGCAGTAGCTTCTGGTACGCCGAAGGCGCGCCGGCCAACACCGTCATCTACAATGTGGATCCCAGGGCCAACACCAAGACACCTCTGTTCGAGACCGCGCGTCTGCGCCAGGCGCTCACGCCATTGCTCGGCCACGAGCCGCCCTACCAGGGCCTGCCCTTCGACCGATTCACCTTTGTGGACAAAAGCGAAAAGGCGGTGAAGTTCAACATGGAAGATAAGGAGTTTATCCTCCAGCTCGACACCTATGCGATTACCCGAGCGCCTGTCTTGTCCGAGACAGAGAAAAGCCGGCGGGTCCCACAGATCGTCTGGAAGGTCTTTCCCCGGAGCGCGCCCGACCTGATGGAGGTACTCTCCCCTGACGGTCGCTGGTTTGCCGGCCTCAAAGAGTACAACCTCTGGCTGCGTTCCACCTACGACGGCCGTAGCGTGCAACTGACCACCGACGGCATCGAAGACTACAAGTGGGGCGGATACGAACAGCGATGGGCCTGGTGGTCGCCTGACAGCTTCAAGCTGGCCTTGAAGAAGGAGGACTGGCGCAAAGTTCCCAAGATCCCCGTCGTTCACTGGTTGAAACCGGTGGAGGAGGTGGATTGGGAACAGTACCCCCCACGCGCCTCGCGGGCGGGCGGACCCACATACCAGACCGAACTCTTCATCCTGGATATCCTCTCCAAGCGCCAGGTACATGTGGACATCGGAGAGGAGCCGGACCAGTTCATTGATTTCCTCGGGTGGCGGCCCGATGGTTCTGAGTTGCTTTTCCTCCGAAGAGACCGCGTGTACAAAAAGTACGACCTGATGGCCGCCGATGGCGCCACTGGCACCTCGCGCCTCGTCCTCACCGAAACTGAGAACACTTGGGTCCGAACACCCGGCTTCACACTGCTGGGCGATGGGAAAAGATTTATCTGGATGTCAGAAAGGGATGGGTGGAGGCACCTCTACCTCTACGACCTGGACGGGACGCTGATCCAGCGATTGACAGAAGGAGCCTTCTCCGTCGTCCGGGTGATTGCTGTGGACGAGCAGGTCGGCTGGGTGTATTTCACTGCTCACGGTGATCAGCAACGGCCCCGCGACACCCACCTCTACCGGGTGAACCTGGAGGGCAAAAACTTCACACGGCTGACCGAAGGGGCGGGCCAGCACGGTAGATGGCGGGGGTCGCCGCCCATCCGATTCGCGCCCTCGAGGGAGTTCTTCCTGGACACGCACTCCAGCGTGGACCGGCCGCCGGCGGTGGAGTTGCGGCGCGCGGATGGCACACTGCTACGAACCCTGTCCAAAGCCAACATTGACGCGCTCAAGGAGGAGCTACAGTGGAGTCCACCGGAAGAGTTCGTGGTCAAGGCCGCCGATGGGAAGACCGACCTCCACGGGGTGCTCTACAAACCCTACGATTTCGACCCCGACAAACGGTACCCGGTGATCGAGTGGATCTATGGTGGCGCGGACAGTATCCAGGTGCAGCGCACCTTCACGGCTCGCTACTGGATGGTTGTACAGGCGCAGGCGCTCGCACAGTTGGGCTTCATTACATTCATCGTGGACGGCCACCTGAGTAAAGCCTTGCTAGACGTCTTCTATGGGAACGTCGGCCGCGAGATTCCCGACCACGTGGCTACACTCAAGCAGTTGGGGGCAAAACGCCCCTATATGGATCTGAGCCGGGTGGGTATCTACGGCTACTCCCGAGGCGGTACTAATACGCTCCGCGCCATGTTGCTGGCTCCCGATGTCTATCACGTCGGTGTTGCAGGTTCCCCATCCAGTCAGGTATGGGCGGAAGGCAAGATGGGCCTGCCCAAGAACAATAAACAAGGGTACGAGTACTCCTCCAACCTCCGGGTGGCGCGTAACCTCAAAGGCAAGCTGCTCATGATAATCGGCACCAGCGACATCAACGGCCCTAGTTTCGCGGAGACCATGAAGATGGTGGAGGCGTTCATCCGGGCGGGCAAACCTTACGACCTGGCGGTGTTTCCCGAGCAGCCCCACCCTACTCATAAGTGGACGCCTGTCAGTTTCAGATACATGCAGGAAGCCATTCGCCGCTACTTCCAGGAGCATCTGAAGCCGTAAGTATATTCAGCCAGCACTACCTGATGATCAAGGAAGCCGAGCAGACAGAGTAGACATCCGCACCGACGGAATCGATCGTCGTCCTCAACTGGTTTGAGGAACTGAAACGGCTGGTGCCAACGGGCGAGCATGGGGAAGGGGACTTTCATGGTCGGCACCACCATTAGCCATTACAAAGTTCTTGAGAAGATCGGCATTGTCGGCATGGGAGAGATGTATCGTGCTGACTGCCTAAAAAGGAGAAAAGCAATGGAAAAGAAAAGATGGAGCGTGATTTTGATTGCACTGTGTCTGGCATTTGTTTTAACCAGTAGCCCGGTGGAGGCGCAAGAGAATTCTTCACCGTTTTCCCGATCTTCACCCGAAGATGTGGGGATGTCATCGGAGAGACTCCGCCACGCCGTCAAAAGAGTACAAGAGTGGGTGAACAACGACGAGATTGTCGGCGCGGTGATGCTGGTCATACGTCGTGACAAGGTCGTATTGCATGAGGCCGTGGGTTGGAATGACCGAGAAAAGAACATTCCCATGGAGGTGGGGAACATTGTCCAGATGCGTTCCATGACGAAGCCGCTCACGGGAACGGCTGTTCTCATGCTGATGGAGGAAGGCCGTCTGCTACTCGACGACAAAGTATCCCAGTATCTTCCCTCCTTTGATAATCCTCGGTCGAAAGATATCACCATCTACCAGCTACTCACTCATACCTCCGGGCTGCCGGGGAATGACTTGATAAGCATGATTGCTAGCCAGAGAGGGCCCAATTCCCCACAATCTGCTTCCTTGCGGGAAAGCGCTGATACTATCGGTAGATGGGGTCCCTATATCGAACCTGGGACTGATTTTCACTATAGCGACCGTAGCTCTAGAGCCCTGGGCGGACTCATCGAGGAGATCTCCGGCATGCCGGCCGACGAATTCATTCAGAAGCGCATTCTGAATCCGCTTCAGATGAAAGATTCCTTTTTTAATCATACACGCCCCGAAGATCAAAGAAGGTCGCGGGTTGCTGCCGCGTACCGTGGCGAGCCCGGCAACTGGGACAAAGTGTTTGAGAATTCAGACCTCCCGCTAGCCCGGTTTCTCAGACCTTCGTGGGGATTACTCTCCACGGCCATGGATTACGCGAAATTTATGAGCATGATGCTTCACGGTGGCCGGTTTGGGACAAGGCAGCTCCTATCCCCGGCAACCGTGAAGTTGGCCACCAGCCCGCACTCAGAGTACGTCTACGATGCAAGAAACCAAAGAGAGACGTGGAATTTCTATGGCCTGCATTGGAATGTTCGTACAGATAAGTCTCGTCAGACTCCGGGACTGGCATCTTCGGGATCCTTTGGTCATGGCGGCGGCCAAGGTACGCAGGCCTGGGCTGATCCTCAACAGGATCTGATCTTCATTTACCTCACTCAGTCAGGCGGCCACCAAACACGCCGCCGTTTTGTGACTCTTGTTCACGCGGCGATCGTGGAATAACGCATTGAAACTCAAGGCCTTCATCATAAATGGCTTCGGGACACCGGGTGGCTGAGTCGTACGACGACGACGACCACCGCCTAACCCCTACCTCCATTCGCTCACAATCTCGTGTAACGAGAGATACCCCTCTCCCTAATGCTGTCTGCGAAACCTGATCAACCGGATGCGGGAGTGGCGGCGATTTGAAGGTCCAAACCCGGTCAAAGTCAAACAGTTTGTGAAGGAATCACAGGGACGTGTCCG
>JALLOM010000305.1 GCA_027717865.1 Acidobacteria bacterium AH-259-O06
GCGGATCACAATTCGACAAGTTTTGTAACCACAAAGACACAGAGACCACCAAGCTGTGCGCTTTGCGACGGTCACTTACGCTCACAGGGGTTCGGACCTTTCGACCTTTGGTTCTGGGATCCTTAGATGTAACGCCGTTCTTGCAGATATCGCCGGATGTTGTCGCACAGTTCTTCGCCCTCCTTCTTCAAGTCTTGGTAGTCCTTTCGAGTGAAAATGTAGGATGGGTTATAGTGCTTCCTGGCGGTATTTCATCAGGCGAGAAGAGATGTGCGCGCTTGAGGGAGCGAAAGGCCCGTTCTTGACAAAATGCAGGCTCAAGAGTGTGAGAGCCCCTTCATGGGTCTTAGCTTCGAGACCCTCGCTGAAGAGAAGCCAACTTTGTCTTCAGTTCTGTTAAGAGCTGTTTTTCGGCTCGGGAGACGAGTATATCTGGATTCATTGCTGCTATTTTAGCATCGCAGCAGTGAATTTGGCCGCAATCATCGGAATCTTAAGTAAGCCAACTTCCACGGGGCCTGGCCGGCCTGGCCAATTTTCCTGCCTTTCACAGGCCAAGCATTTAGCATCGACTCTATCTGGCGACAATTCCGCACAAGCTGGAGGTGAGCAGTGATCGGCCCCACTGTTTCCCACTATCTGAACAATTGCATTCAACGAACGATAACGACTCTGTTCGCCGTCACCCTCATGTCCTTGATGCCGTACGGGGGGTTAAAGGGTTCGGTAATATCGATGTGAGGGGGTTGTCGCTTGCTAAGGTAACTCACCACCAAATTGACTATCCAGACGGGAACGGAAATCCCGTTCATGCCGGCACTCTGGATCTCGAAGCTGCCTTCTCCATTCTCAACGGAGAGCTTTGCCAGCACTTTGAGCGTCTGGGTGCCACTCAACAAGCTCTTGGCCATGCGAGCCGTGAAGCCGGTGAGTTCAACTTCGTCCATATTGACCAGCGCAGTGCTTTCGATCATTGCGCCAGACCTTAAATCAACCACAACCTGCTTAACGCCGAGTCTTTTCTTGCTCTGGATCGCAGCAAGGGCGAAATCATTCAGATCAGCTTCGCTCAATTCGAACCTCTGTGCTGCTTCACCTTGCTTGGGTTTTTTCAGCTCCGTCAGAACCTTGTTGACGCGAGTCGCCCCTTCTCCGGCATGTCCAGCAGTCACGAACAGGGTGCAAAGAACCAAATGTGCCATGATCCGGAATTTAGTCATGGTCATTGCGTCCGGCCTAAAGCTGGACAAAGTCACGCGGTTTCTGGCCGTTGGCCGCTCAGCTTGCCGGTCGAGATCACATAGCTATTATACTGGTGGGCAATGGGCACGCTGCTCTTGGGGTTAGTCATCTCCATTATTTCCTGCGGTGTAATCAGTCTCTGGGGCGCAGGCGAGAACGACCATCTGCGTATCAGATATGGTCCGAGTTTTGAAAACTTCTACAAGCCGCCCCGCACCGTTATCAGCAATCTTAACAACCCGGTCGGCCTTTCTTTTGGGACCACTGGTTTTAGCATAACAGAAAGCAGAGCTGTGGGCCGATTCCTGTTTATCGCAGAGGGAGGAGTTCAGGTTGCGGATCCATTGAACCCAGTTGATACAGCCATCGACATACGGGCGCGGCTTCTTCGCGTACCGGTTTTTGCTTCCGACCTGGTTGCGGGAAGCAATCGGGTTGACAGTGGCGAAAATGTGACCGGTTCTCCTGAGGTTTCTGTCGTGGTCTCCCCGCTGGAAGCCTAATGATCGGATCTATTCAGGTCATTTCCAGGCATCCTGTCGATGAAACTGTGATCTTCAATGGGTTCACCGCAGCCGCGGGGATGGGTGCCATACGGTCCCTGTCGAAGTTCCGGATCCCAATCCTGTCCGACACTTCCAGAGGGGTACGAACGGGAATCGCGCTTTCCAATCCAACGCCAACTCGCGTTGACGTTACTTTGAGACTTCGGGACGAAGATGGCGAAGTGGTGGACGGGGCAAAGGTCACCGTCTCACTTGCTGGGAACGGCCAAATTGTCCAATTTACCGAGGAATTCTTCGATGGGGGTATAGATTTTTCACAGTTTAGTGGGACGGTGGAAGTGAGTTCTTCGGTACCGATTAACGGGATGGCCATTCGAGTCAGTCCGGGCAAATTCGCGACGCTCCGGGCAACACCGATCCCCTAGTTAGGAGGAGTCAGGAGACAGGAGCCAGGAGCCAGGAGACAGGAGTCAATACAGTACCGGCAGCGCTGCGATTTGTTCTTGGGAAAGAATGATCTCGACCCGCCGGTTTCTCCTGCGGCCTTCGGCCGTCGAATTTTCGGCGATGGGCCGCTCGAAACCGTAGCCTACCGCCCTCATCCGCTCGTGCTGGATACCCTGCTGGGCCATAAAATCGACGACTGACCTGGCACGGCTCTGCGACAGTGCCAGGTTGTATTCGGCCGAACCGGTGGAATCGGTGTGTCCTTCCGCCTGCAGCTTGTGATCCTGCATGATGAGCAGGATTCCCGAAAGTTTGGCGATTAACTCACGGGCCTCGGGCTTGAGGGTGGCCTTGTCGATGCCGAAGAGAATGTCGGGTAGATTGAGGATGTATCCCCGCGCCGATTCACGCGTCTCGGCTACCCGTGACAGAGCGTTCTGCAAGCGACCTTCGAGGAGGCTTTTCTCCCGGGACAGTGCCGCTTTTTCGCTTTGCAGTCGCTGGGCCTCCTGGCGCAGATTCGCCAGAGCTGATTCCAGAGTGGCCTTCTCGGTTTCGATGACCGCCTTGTCGCGCTGGATCCGGTCAAGCTCCGCCTGGGAGGCGCGCACTGCCGCTTCAGCTTTCTCGGCCTCCTCTCGAGTCCGGCGAGCATCGGCCTCGGCCGCTGCCGCACGCTTTTCCACGAGGGCCATTTCGGCCATCCGTCTGTCGATTTCTTCTTCCAGTTCCACGGCTTCCTTGCGGCGCAGGGCGATCTGGATGGCATCATTGCTGGCTGCCACCGACTTGCGGGCGAACTCTTGGGTTCCCCGTCGCGCGCGCGAAGTTTTTGCCATCTGTCTGGCCTGCTGCAAGCGAATGTCGGCCTCGCGATAAATCTCCTGCGCATATTTGGCCGCTCCCAGGCGTGCGGCGATCTCATAGACCCTTTCGGCCTGCACCATGTCCAGCGGCGCTTTGGTGTCGTATCTGGCCCTGGCCAGCGTATCCAGATCGTGCTTGGGCAGCGGGCCGAAATCACTAAAAATCAGAGGAGTGGACTCTGTCCGGGGATCCCGACTGCTGCCGTTGTAAGTGATCACCAATTGGGAAGGCTGTCTCACCAAATAATAGGGTTCGGCCGTCACCATCAAGGCGAAGTTGCGCAGCCCTGTCGAGTACTCGATCTTGTCAGAGTTCTTTTCTGGCCGCACCCAGAATTCACCCAGGTTTTCGCTGGTCCCTTCACGATTGATGGCCCACAGCACATAGCAGGTGATCTCTCCGCCGAATAACACAGCGGGCTGCATGCGGGCGTAGGACATCTCGATGCGGTTCTGGCCTTCCTCGAATTTTACCTTGACCTGTATGCGCGACCCGGGGACCCTCTTGCTCGGCACCATGTCGAATTCCGCCTTGTGGCGCTCGATAAACTTGATGATCTTGAGCTCGACCTCGACAGGAGTGGCCAAGAGAGGAGCCACAATCAGGCCCATCAATCCAAGGATCGAAACGGCTCTTGGGAAACGATGCATGATCTAACCTCCTTGCTTTCAATTAGCTGGGGTAGCTATCCCTTTTCAGAACAAGACTTCCGCAAGGCATCTTTTTTTCTTTAGGACAGTGGAGATTGTGCCGGTATTCCAAAGGTCCTTACAGTGACGGAGGTCACCAAGAATGTGAAAATGGCGGGCCCGTTACAAACTTTCCCCCATTTTTTTCGAAACTGAACCCGCTGCACTTACCAATCCCCCATCCATTGACACGCCTGC
>JALLOM010000306.1 GCA_027717865.1 Acidobacteria bacterium AH-259-O06
CGCCACATCCTCTCGACTTCCTATGATTAGTGGGACGCGTTGATGCACTTGAGTCGGTTGAATGTCCAGGATTCGTTCTCTTCCCGAGCTGGCACTTCCTCCGGCCTGCTCGGCCAGCAAAGCCAGAGGTATGCACTCGTAGAGCAAGCGCAGCTTCCCGCTGGGTCTCTTCTGATCTCCTGGATAGAGGTAGAGGCCACCCTCGAGCAGAATCCGGTGAAAGTCGGCCGTTAGCGAGCCCACCCAGCGCTGGGAATACGGCCGGCCGGTCGAGTCGTCCACCTCGCACAGGTAATCAATGAACCGCTCAGTGGAGGGGAGCCAATGGGCACGGTTTCCATGGTTGATAGCATATGTCCCTCCGCGTGCCGGCATACGGACCTCCTCATGGGAGAGGATGAACTCGCCGAGGCCGGAATCAAGAGTGAAACCGTGCACTCCCTGTCCGCTGCTGTATACCAACATCGTACTTGGACCATACATCACATAGCCCGCAGCAACTTGCTCGGAACCCTTGCGAAGTACCTCTTCCTCCGAAGGTTCCTCTGCCGCTTCGTCATGCCGGCGGTGGATAGAGAAGATTGTACCCACTATTCCGTTGATGTCCGCATTGGACGAACCGTCCAAGGGATCAACCAGCACCGCGTACCTTCTCCCGGCACAGCTTCCGCCCACTGTAAGGGCCTCCTCCATCTCTTCCGACACTACCTGACAGACCAGACGGCTATCTTCCATGAGCTCCAGGAAAACGGAGTTCGCAAACTGGTCAAGCTTCTTGACTGCCTCGCCTTGGACGTTGACCTCACCAGTCATACCGGTGATACCAGCCAAACCCGCTCTCCTGGTCTGGTTGGCAATAACCTTGGCAGCGGTGGCAATCTGCACGAGCAGCATGGTGAACTCCCTATCTTCCCCCGGTCGCTGGGCCTGTCGCTCAATAAGGAATCGCGTCAAAGTTGTGTCCGTAGTTCGCAAAGTAAAAACCCCCACACTCGCACTAAACAACCGTCGCGCAGTATGCAGCTCCCAGGAGCGCTGTTTTAGGATTGAGGATGACCCGAATTGGAATGGCTTCCATGAGCGAAGAGAGTCGGCCCTTGTCGCAAAACCCTCTCACGAACGTTTCGTCACGCAGCTTGTTGATGATCTTGGGAGCAATCCCCCCACCGACGTACAGGCCGCCCAAAGCCTTAACTTTAAGTGCAAGGTTGCCCGCTTCCGCACCGTATATTGACACGAACAGGTCCAATGCTTTGACACACAGGTCGCTTTCCTCACCCAGCGCGGCCATCGAGATAGCGGCACCCGCATCCCCCTGTTTTAATCTCTCCGTCAGCCAGGGGGGCTCCTTACCGTAGCCAGAGTCTCTGAGAAAGCTGTAGATGTTGCACAGACCCGGGCCGGACAGCACTCGCTCATAACTGACGTGCTCGAATCGATTGAGCAGGTAGCAAAGAAGCTTGATCTCGAGCTGATTGCGCGGGGCAAAGTCGGCGTGCCCACCTTCGGAAGCGAAAGGTTTGAACTTTTCCCCCTGCCTATTTAGAAAAGCCTCCCCCAGCCCGGTGCCGGCCGAAATAAGAGCTGCGTTGCCGTCGGGCGGTGCAGACCCGCCTTGTAAGGTCACCAACTCATCGCTCGCCAACATTGAAATGCCATGACCATTCGCCTCCAGATCGTTGATCAGCTTAACCTTCTCGCTGCCAACGGTCTCCTTGATCAACTGGGCGCTGATGATCCAGGGTAAGTTCGGGGTTTCGCAGCGGTCCCCTACCACCGGACAGGCTACCCCAAAACACCCTGCGATGATCGGTTCACCGGTTACCTCTCTCGCTTTGGTGGTCAAGAATTCCTGGACCACCTCTTCCAGCCCTGAATAGTTCATGCTCTCATAGCTCTGCTCCGCAAGAAGCTCCAGCCGGTCACCCTCAGCGGCAAAGAGAGCCAGATTGCTTTTGGTTCCACCAATGTCGCCCGCGATGATGATCATACCTCCGCCTTTAGAGAGCTCGTCAGTCGACTGGCAGCAAGGTCTACAATGAGCCAGAGGCAACCTTCATCTGGTCGAATGAGCTGCGAGGGCAAACGCACCGGCTCGTACGGACCCTCGAACACCTGTTTCAGAACCGAGGCCTTTGACTCCCCCGAGACCAAAAACACCACATTGGCTGCCTGGTTGATCACTGGAGCGGTAAGCGTGATTCGATGGGCCTTAAGCTTCTCCACATAGTTCGCTGTCACGATTCGCCCAGTTTCATTGAGAGCGGCCGTACCTGGAAAGAGAGAGGCAGTATGTCCATCCGCTCCCATACCGAGTAAGATCAAATCAAAGCGAGGTCGCTCGCCCTGGGTGAGACCAAAAAACGTTCTTATCGTTTGCTCATATTCAAGGGCTGCACACTTGGCACTCTCTTGCTCGGCTGCAATTCGATAAACGTTTTCCTCAGGAATGACTGACTTACTGAGCATTGCCGCTCGCGTCATAGCATAATTACTCTCGGGGTGATCGGGGGGAACGCATCGCTCATCACCCCAGAAAAGATACACCCTTGACCACGGTACCCGCTCAGTAAATGGGCTGCTGCCCAGCAGAGAATACAGCGTCTTGGGAGTGGACCCTCCCGAGAGAACCGCGGTGAAGCGAGCTCTGGATTTGATGGCCTCGTCAGCCAGCCGTACAAACAGCTCTGCCGCCTGTCGGCTCACCTCCTGTGCATCGCGGCACACAAGCACCTCTTTCCATTCATTCTTCATGGTAGCGGCCGTTCTCAGGCGACTCGAAAGCTTGAATTACACTAGCCCGCACGTTTGCCAAAAACTTCAGCCCTTGCTCATAGACCTTATCGTGGCGAAGAATCTTCAATTCCTTGCCCACCAGCTGCACTTCATCATCATCATCCAGCCGCATAATCTTTCCAGCCAACCTTTTGCCGCCCAATGTCACATCGGTCTCCAGGTGCCTACCATCCGGACCGAGAAAGGTGGCGAATCGCGCCGATGGCTCACCATCCACAACAAATTGAAGTGAGTTAAGACCGGGGCGAGCATCATTAGTAGATGAGGAGATTTTGATCTGAATGGTGATGGTTCGATCCTCGGACTTCAACTTCCACTGATAGGTATGCTGATCGATCCACTGCGGTTCTGAGGTCGGCTGCCACTTCAAGCGACTGGCTAGCCAACCCGCTAGCAGCAAGGCCTGACTGGGAATGGAGTGAACATCAGCAGGCTCACCCTTCCAATCGATCTGTACGCGGTCGATTCGAAGCAGGTAAGCGCGGTAATCTGGAACATCGAAGAACCCGGCTGCCAACACACGCCAGGGCGTGAGACGGGCCCAGTTCAGGTCGCTGAAAGCAGTCCATTGGGCCCTCTCCTTGATCAAGGCGGCTAGTCTTTCCAATCCTTCCCCGGTGTGGGGGAGCGCACGCGAGTCAATAATAACACGATCAGAGGTCTTGACTAGCCCGGCCAACAGTGGGCTTTGGAAGTCAGGAACTTCACGCCACCATAAGAAAACCGGCAGGTCAGGCACCACCAGCGGTCTGACCAGGCTGAGGACTTGATTGATCGCCTCACCTTGAGCTTCGATCACGATTTGTTCACAGCAAATTTGCTTTCGGCCGCCGGCAGAAAAGTGACACTGGACATTCACAGTAGCATTGAGGGCAGGTTCAGCGGCGTCAGCTTTGGAGAGTATAACGATGACGCGACCAGGGTGCTCGGTGGTCACCTCACGCATCACTTGGGTGACCTTTTCAGCGCTCTGCTCAGCAGCGGCATACACAATGAGGTTAAGAACACAGGCTCTCATGACCGCCTGCTGATCCGACTCCGGCGACGCCTCAGTCATCTGTTTCCATAGTTCGTCCCACTCCCGCTCAATGGTTGGTACATCCACGCTTGGAGTTCGATCTTTCAATTCCATCCTCGCTAAAGGGG
>JALLOM010000307.1 GCA_027717865.1 Acidobacteria bacterium AH-259-O06
ACGGCTCTGGCATCCCGCGCATTTACGTCCAAACGATCATCCCCTAATATGATGGCCGTTCTTGCCTTCTCCAGATTGGCCCGCTTCAGATTCTCCTCATTAACCGCACCCTGAATAAAGAACAGGTTCTCATCATCAACGGGTTTTATCTCGATTTCGGCGATTAACACAATGGGAGCCGGTCTGCTCGAAGCCCGTGAAGAATCGCCCGGGCTCTATGGTTCCATTCACATAGTATGATGTAGTCTTCAAAATTCCTCCGATGGCATCTAGAAGGCCCTTGCCTGCGCTCATAATAATAACAGATGGCCAAGTGGATTTCGTCATTTACCTTCAGTGGCGCAACTTTTCCAGAATTTTGCGGTGGGCAATTGTCTTGAGATCGTCTCCCCAAGTTTTGGTTGAGTTTACAAAGTCCTCAAGAGTCAAGATTTCGAATAGATTTTTGATGAGGCAATTCGCCACTTCACAAGACAGCCTCCAAGGAGCAAAATGTTTCGATATGAAATCCCGTTGGATTGCATCCGGCCCTTTTGACCTCGGGCTTATTCTCGGGCCGCCTATCGCCGCAGTTCTCCTTGTGTTGGCCGTTCCTGCCTTGCGATCCTCTGAGACTCCAATCTGGGGCTGGGTGCTCTTTGTTGTCTTCATCGACGTCGCCCATGTCTATGCGTCTTTGTATCGCACCTATTTTCACCCTGAAGAATTCGCGCGGAGGAGGACGCTCTACCTACTGACACCCCTCTCCTGCTTCCTGGTGGGGTTCGCGTTGTACAGCATCGACTACCTGCTCTTTTGGCGGGTTCTTGCCTACGTAGCAGTGTTCCATTTTCTGCGGCAACAGTATGGGTTCATGATGGTCTACCGACATCGGGCGGGTGAGCGCTCCGGGTGGGACGCTCAGCTGGACAAATGCGCCATTTACGCCACGATGCTTTACCCTCTGGCGTTCTGGCACAAGAATCCTTCGTCCCGCCATTTTCAATGGTTCCTAGAAGGGGATTTCATCCAGTTGCCCGGCTGGGTAGCCACGGCAGCCGTAATATTTTATACCGCCTCACTGAGTCTCTTTGTCCTTCGACAGATCCAGGTTTTCATGGTTCGGGGGACGATCAACTGGGGCAAGATAGGCATCGTTGGGTCCACCGGCGCGGTTTGGTATGTCGGTATCGCTCTTTTGAATTCCGATTTCGCCTTCACCCTTACGAACGTTGTGGCGCACGGAGTCCCCTATATGGCGCTGGTCTGGCTCTATGGCCGTCACAAGTGGGCCGATGACCCTTCCTGGCGCGCAATGATTCACCGGCCGGTGGCGGCCGGGATCTTCGTGGGCCTTCTCTTTGCCCTCGCATACGTGGAAGAAGGCCTGTGGGATGTCTTTGTATGGCAGGAGCATGCTGAGGTGTTCTTCGGGATGGCTCTGGACTTCGAGCTTTCTTCCACTATGTTGGCCATCCTCGTGCCGCTGCTCACGGTGCCTCAGGCCACACACTACTTGGTGGACGCCTGGATCTGGAAGTTCGGCGGGTCGAATCCCCATATCCGCTACTATCTTTTCCTCGAAGGTGAGGCGCCCAAAGCAGTGGCGTAGTAAGCTGAGTCAACGAGAATCAACCAGGAAACCATTTTCGACCTCCTATCCAATTCACTTCCAGCTATCGTTTACTATATTCCAACAACTCTGCTCCGTTTTCCGCCAATGCCAAGGATAGTGCACGAATGGATCCTTCTAACTCATTGTGATCCAGATTTTCCAACTGCAGAGTATTCCTGAAAAAAACATATCGGCTTTCTTCGTCCAGAACGAAGGCTCCGTGCACCAAAGAGCGATTCATTTTCAGCAGCCGCTCATAGAAATCTCCCGGATCCTTGGGAATCTCCATAATCAGCTGTTCCAATACAACGATTGGTGGTTCGCAATCGATGACAAGATTTCTAATGCCATTCTCCTCATCTTCTACTACAACCAACTCTTCGGGTTCATTCTCATCAACAATCTTCAAATCAAGGTCGAGCAAATACCCCTTGACCAAATCAAGGTTCTCGGACATATTGCACCTCCTCTTGTTTCAGACCTCATTTTTCCAAGCGCTTTACCAGTTGTTCATAAGCGCGATTCAATTGCACTCGCATCAAGCAAACAAATCCACCGTTACGAGCGGGATTGTGGCCTTCCTGGCGCGATAACAATCAGATGATCGGTTCGTTCCAACCGGCAGTCCACAGGCGGATTGGAGATAACCTCACCCTCGTTTCCTTTTTGGACTGCCAGGACAATGTTTCCATGATCACGTTTCATTTCCGCAAAGATTTCCATGAACGTTTTTCCAGCCATGGACTCAGGGACGGGAATCTTAAATAAGTCATTGCCGAAGCGGGAACTCAAAAGCTCGGATAGAACCTTGGAAAGGCCGTGATCGAGAGTGGCCCGCGAGACTAATTTGCTGCTGAAATCGGTGATCACAATGATCTCATTGGCATTGGCCCTCTCGCAGTGCTGTACGTTCGCACCATCCACGAGCTCCACGATAGTATAGATGTTGGGGTTTATGCTCTCCACGGTTAAGGTCGAGAGAACCACTTTGGCATCTCGAGCGCGGGCATCTAAATGGTCATCGCCGAGTATTATGGCGGTCTCTGCCTTTTGTAGATTTGCCCGCCTCAGATTCTCCTCAGTCACCCCTCCTTGAATGAAGAACAGGTTATTGTCGTCAATCGGTTTGATGTCAATTTCGGCAATCAATACGATGGGCGCTGTCTCGATCCGGCGATCTGCGCGGAGCTCGTGAAGAATCTCTCGCGCTCGATGGTTCCACTCACACAAAATGATGTGATTCTCAAAATCATAGGAACACATGCCTCGCTCTTCCTTCAGTTTTCTTTCTACGAGCACACTGGCTAACGTTGCGCTAAACAGTGCCAAGACGCCGATGCCAAGAAACATAATTAGAATTCCAATCAGCCGACCCCCTATCGTGGCAGGCGCAATATCGCCGTAGCCCACAGTGGTAAGAGTCACGACGCTCCACCAGATCGCACTAGGCAAAGACGTGTTTGGCTCGAAAACCGCTAGCCCGATGGCACCCAGCAGGATCAGCACTCCTAGGATAAGGAACAGCCGGTGTAAATTTTCACGACGCAAAAAGAGATAACAACGGCGAAGTCGGGTTTTCACGCTGACGCTCCTTGGTTTCTTCCGCATTGTTTAGTGAGACTCCCAAGCCCCCTTTTGATAATATGCGAATCTTCTCCGCGTCAAAATGCACCCATGTTCACCCTTTTTAAGTCCATCTATCTCCTCGATAGGAGGTTCTTGTAGGCCCAATTGGACACCTGCAGCAAACCAGTCTAAAATAGGCTCCGTTCAGGAATTAAGCAAAGGGAAGAATATCATAGCCAGCGTCTTTTCGCGACTGAAACCCCAGCTGAAGGGTAAGCTCGGGCCTGGCAGAGAATGAGTAATCGGCATCTGTTTGTCAGCTTTCATGGGCAATTCTTTGACAGTGTTTTGCGCGAAATAGGGTGAACTCACCGAACCATAAGCGGCTAGGATTTCGACCCAAGCGTTGCTTAGCGCCTCCGGTCCTCTTACGGGAAGCCTTTACCTTGCGCTTTGCTTTCGAACTCTGACTAATGTCACCTTTCACGCGCCGAGTATTCCTCCGCCTTATCCCGGCTAGCTGCCTTACGGCCGTGGTCCCCTCATGCTGGGACTCACGCTCTTCGTCCCGAAAAACCTTCAACATCCCTGGAACGATCGTGGGCGCAAGCCAGCGCTTGGGCCATCTCCTCCGCCAAACCCATCCTAAGGATCGCTTTCCAGAGCCTGAGACGCATACCTACGACGTCGCGATCGTCGGGGGAGGGGTATCGGCACTCTGCGCGGCCTGGAAATTGAAAAAGTCGGGAGTGGAAGATTTCATCTTGCTGGAA
>JALLOM010000308.1 GCA_027717865.1 Acidobacteria bacterium AH-259-O06
GGCCTACCCAAGATTTTGTCCAATAAATTGAACTTTCATTCGAAGAAATGGACTCCACTCGGTCAGCAGGTTCTACACCACCCCGAGGATTCCCTCGAACGGTCGAAAGGACGACCGGGAATCGCCGGAGCTACGGGCCCGGCTGTTTCTTGTTCCTGGATTTCATGCTCATCTCCAAGGCGCCTCAGCAATCGAGTAACACCGCTTATGCGTCAGTCACCGCCATGACTCAGGATGATCGGCGAAGTATGAGCAACGAGCGCGGTGATACGGTCCAGGCATTCCCAGGAGCAGAGGAGGCTTGAGACGGCGCGACGTAAGTATGAGTTGTCTCAATCCGCACAGGACTCTTGCTGTAGTTGGCCAGGACCATATGGATTTCAAGGTTGGTGAAGACGGAGGCGACGACATTTGCGGGTAAGGGGTGGGCTATCAGGTCGCTGTTTTCGATTTCCAGATAAGCATAGGTGCCTGGTTCGACAAGTGGATAATACTGCTTAAGCCAGCGAGCGTGCGCAGCCCGGGCGTTGGGTCTGCCTGGAAAAGAATCCCATGGACCGTAACTATAGGGTCCGTCTGGATGTGCCTGATGGTAGCGCCACCTCTCGCGCCACTGATCGAGAAGGGCTCCTGGTTGGTAATCGACTCCAGGAATCACTGCTCGCTCACCGGTAAACGGCCGTCCTGCCAGCAGCACCGGGAACTGCATATACGGGATGGTGTGCAGGAACATCTCATCGTCGTCTTCCAGTTGTCCCCGCCGCCAGTCAAAGCATGGGACCAGGTAGGGTGGGTGGTTCTTGCACTCCTCCCGCAGCTTGTCGGCATTGCCCACACCCTCGCCGACCCAGAGATAATCCCAGAGTTTTGGTGTGTTGGGGTATTGAGACCCATGTAAGTGGATCTTGTAGATGCCCCCCCGGCGTTTGACTTCGGAGTAGATGATGGAGAGCAGGTCGCCCAGGGCTCCGTCGTGGTCGGGGCTTTCCTCGAAGGCCAGCACCTCGTCCTTGGTTGCAAGTTCAGGGTCACGATGCAAGCGCCTGGAACCGGCGTCATTGTACAGGCCGTCGACGCCGTACTCGTCCATGATTCTCAATATGCGGGGGAGAACATAGGCACGCCATCCTGCGCTGGCGGCTGAACAGTGCACGAGTTGCCAGTGAGCTGCCTTGGTTGAGAATCCGGGGCGGGCCCACTGAGGGCGGAAATCACGATCGGTGATCTGGAAGTGACCGGTTGAGGTGTAGAGGAGGATTCTCATGCCTCGCTTATGCACCATGTTGATGAAACGCCGAAGACCGGCTGGATTGACTGCAGTGAACTTGTCACCTCCAAACAGTCGGAGCAGATCGTTCCAGTCCTCCATGACCTGGATCAGGCGAATCCCTTCGTTCCACAGCTGGTCAAGTCGGCACTCATCATACTCATCCGGGTTCCACGGTTTGCGACTAGGATACTCGCCGAGGTTGTAAACGGCCTGGCCGGGAATATAGTCCGTGATAAGGTGTCTTCGCATGCAGGTCCGGATAGTTGATTCGCAGTGGGCGATGTTCCCCAGCCGCCGCCGGTGATCTTCGCGTGTGTAGGAGCTCAGGATTCGTGGAGATCCGGAGTCCGAGACTCGAGCAGGGACGGCAGGACTCCTCGAAAGAAGGCCTCCGTGTGCGGCGACGCCGACTAACCCCGAGCCAACACTGACCTTGATGAAGTTTCGTCTCTCCATGGCGTGGTTCCTCTGCTCTAGAAGAATACCATAGCGGCTCTCTTATGCCTTACCCTGGCCGAAGCAGATGAGTGAACGCAGATCTCTTAGTCGACGTGAAACACCTCTTCCAACAACGGAAACATCTCATCCGGATGGCAGTCCGGATGTCGTTCCATGATGGGGCCCATCTCCTCGGCCCACTTTTCGTAAATGGGGTGCCGGATCAGGTCGTTAAGTGACTTCTCAAAATCTTCCACTTCCACGTAGACAAAAAGATTGAGGCCTCTCTTGAAGATGGAATAGTTGTGAAAACCGACGGCCTGCAGGTGCTCGATCAGTTCCGGCCAGACGTTCTTGTGAGCCTTGACGTACTCATCCTCTTTTCCTTCTCGAATTCTTAACAAATATGCGACACGCTTCGTGCCCTGTTCCCTTCTGAGTGGGTCGTCATCTTCAGTCATCGGGATTGTACTCGAACCTGATGCATTCCCTCGAAGTCACCGCTGTAGATCAAATAGCGTTTGTTTCTCACTTCTTTGTCGGAGACCCCGACCGGGCGGCCGTCGATTTCGACCGTCTGTTCCTTTTCCACTGCTGGAATCATCAGGGTCAGCCCCTCGATCCTTTGCGGCGCCTGGAGAGCGAATTCGTATCCATCAGAGCTCTCCCGGAACCCGTGGATCCTGACCCGGTCGCGTGCCCGGACAAAATCATGCCACTGATCCCCACTCAGAATGGGAACTCCCATTTCTCTAGCGATGGCAATGCATCCATGGGCCCACTCCCTGTTCGAATTGTGCGAATCGGGAAGGTCGGTCAGGTAAAAAGGCGGGTGAAAATTGATGGCCAGCGCCGTGTGGTAATGGGTGATGCTTTCCCGTAGAAGTTTGGAAAACCTCTTGAGCGCTTCCTCGATGCTCCAGGCGGAGGAGTAATTCATCTGCGAGATGATGACGTCATCTTCGTACTGGGTTAGCTGCTGGAAAATATCGAAGATACGTCCCTGCCGGTCAACAAAACGGAGCGGCAGCCCACTACCGGTCATGTAACCATCGTAAACGGGTATGAAATTGACGTAGGTGAAATCCATCCCCACTCCCACCTCAGCCAGCAACCTGGCCTGGGTGACCCAGCCAATCCATTGAAGGTTGTGCATCCGGGTAGTCCTGACGGGGCCTCCGTAGACAGCTCGAAACTCGGCGACGTCCCTTTTCAGAACCGAGGTCATCTGCTGCTGGGTCGGGAACAGTACGTCTGAGGCGTCTTCGAAATGGACTCCCAGCGAAAAGTGACCGGGTTCCCAGTAAGCGGTGAATTCTCGAGAAGAGGGGGCTCCCTCCTCCCCATAGGGGCGAGTCAGATAGATCGTCAGGGGCACGCCCAGGCTCTGCATATCCCGGCGAACGGCCTCGACCTCCTCCCTGGTTCCGAACTCATGATCGCTCGTGAGGATCACCACCGAATCCGCGGCCAGAGGAAAGTACCAGAATCGGGGAAGATCTTGGGGGTCCAGGAGCGTGTCGAGAATCCCAACCAGGAAGTGCATTTGCTCGTCTGCCTGCGGAATCAGCACCTTCCCGGGATCGATCCACAAATCGTCCGAATGCAAAAACATGTCATTGGGACGCAGGCCGGGAATGCCATCATTCTCCTGGTTGGCCCAGGCTGGATTCCCCTGCCGGGTCAAGGCGATGCTGCGGGGCAGATCATAGGCAAAAGTCACCAGTTTGCCCTTCCCGACCGGGCTCCAGCTGACGGCGGGAAGCTTTCTCTGTGGGCCTTCGCCGAACCAGGCCAGGGGATGGGCGTCGGTCCCCCGGTAATGGCCTGTGGGACCATGGATCTGCAGGCTTTCCAGACTCAGTCCCCGGGCCGCCTCGACGTCGGGGTTGAAGTGGATGTAGTCGTGTCTGGTGCCGCTCTCCTCCAGCTGAAGCCCGAACTTGAGAGCCGCCTCGGCCTGCGGCGAAAAGGCGATGATATTCCCTCCTGACTCCAGATAGTGGCTCAGCCGGTCCAGTGCCTTGCTTTGCCACTGGCCGGAAGGCAACACGACAACCCGGTACTGGTCCATTTCTTGCGATGGGACTTCCGACAATTTCTTCAGTTCGTATTCGACCACGCCCTCGGCGCGGAGAATCTGGCCCGCATAAGCACCGAAGTCGGGAACTGACCCCTCGTTCTGAACAACCAGAATGCGCACCG
>JALLOM010000309.1 GCA_027717865.1 Acidobacteria bacterium AH-259-O06
GTCAAAACCAACATGATCACCGAGGCACACATAGGCGATACGGTTGCGGCTATCCACGGTATAGGGAAATATGCCGCGTTCACCCACCTCCTTGATCTGGCGGATCACGCTGTCATGGCTCGTATCAAAAACCGTCAACGTCGTTCTCGTACCTAGATATACAAATCGCCCATCGAGACTCACGATGCTGTTGTGGGCTTGGGGACCGACATGGATCCGTTTTATGAGCTCGCCGTTTTCTGCATTGACGACCAGAAAACCACTATCTTCCCCGGAATACCACCATCCGGTAGGAACATAGATCTTCTTGCCATCCTGAGTAATCGACGATCGATCACAGCCCGCTTCATAAGTCTTTTCCCAGATAATCTTATCTTCTTCCAGATCGAAGCATCCCAATCGACGATTGGTTGTGGAGTAATAAACGCGATGCGTTTTGGCGCTTCCCGTGAAACCGCGAAGGCCTTCCTTAAAGATTGGGATATCGATCCTTCGTACGAACTTATGCCCGTCATCGATATCGAAAATCAGAATTCCGGTGCCAGAACGGCCTTCCTCCTGAGCCCCATCCGGCGTGCTGAGGTAGAGATAACGTTTTGTTCGAGATTCGCCAAAGGTGAGTGTGGCGATGGACAGAGAAATCGTAATGAAGTAGATCAGTAAATGCATGGCAGAATTGTACTGTCCAATACTTTAAGGCGTCAAGCGATGTCGCAAACGTGTCAGCGCAAGCGCGTATCAAAAACGAAATTACAGAAGTTAGACTCCTCTTCACTTTGCGCCCCGATTGAGAATATGCCATAGTTATGCGCACAGTGATATCCCAGGGAGTTCCTGAAAGAGAGCTCAACCATGGCCACAAATGTTTCTCCTCCGGTTGAGGAAGAACAAACGAAGGTCACAAAGACCGAGACGTCGGGGCCGAAAGCGGAATCCCCCATCCCTACTGTTTCAAAGCGGTTGGTGTCGCTGGATACCTTCCGTGGCTTCACCATGTTTTGGATTGTGGGCGGCGGGAGCTTGATGGTTGGTTTTGAGGCTTTGGGCTACAATCCGGTCATCGACTTTATCATTTACCATCTGAACCATACCCCCTGGCAGGGCTTGCGATATTACGATTTGATCTGGCCATCTTTCATGCTGATGGTAGGAATGTCGCTGCGTTTTCGTATGCAAAACGCTCGCTCACCCAATCCCAGCGGCAGATGACGGCACATGCTTTGCAGCGCTTCGCCATCCTTTTCCTGCTCGGCTCCCTGCGCACATCCGTCAATGAGGGTGTCCCAACCCTCATTGAGCTGAGCAGCGCCTTACAGCCGATCGCTGCCGCATATTTGGTGGCCTTCTTCTTGGTTCGAAAGTCGATGCCGTTTCAGGCGGCGGTCGGCGGGCTGATTTTACTTGGCTATGCCCTCTTGCTGGGATTCGTTCCCGCCCCAGGTGTTGCGGCCGGCTCCTACGAAATAGGTGTCAACCTGGTTTACGCCGTCGACATGGCCTTGTTGGGTCGAGCCCACCCAGAGGGCTGGGGGACCGTGATCAGTACGATCCCTACCATTGCGACCACGATTCTTGGTCTATGGATCGGCGGGCTTTTGAGGAGTGACCGGTCGGCGACAGACAAGATGAAAATAATAGGGGCTGTCGGAGCAGCCGGTGTGGCCCTGGGCATGGCACTCGATCCTGTAATCCCCGTTGTCATGAAACTGTGGACGAGTTCCTATGGCATTCTCTCAGCCGGCTGGTCCTGCCTGCTGTTTGTGCTGTTCTATTGGCTAATCGACATCCGCGGCTATCGGAAGTGCGTCTTTCCCTTCGTCGTGATCGGAATGAACGCCGTTGCCATATACATGTCCAGGACACTGATTCCTCTAACCGAGACGGTTGAGATTTTCACCAACAGTATGGCTGACATTTTGGGATCATTCAGCACTCTGTTCGCGGCGGTGTGCGTTCTTTTCATAGAGTGGCTCATACTGTGGTGGATGTACAAGAGGAAAATCTTTCTCAGGGTGTAAATATGTGCGTATCCGCATACCGGATTGGCATCGCACTCGTAGCGACTCTCGTTTTCCCACTCGCGTTAGCAATTCCCTCCGTAGACCCACCCTCACTGCCCTACCGGTTTCTGCTGGTTGTCTCTGATCAGTGGAAAGATCCGGCCAGTTATGTCATCGAAGGTGGCGGCGAGTTCCAGGTCGTCGCAACTCTTCTGAAAACCTGGGGTTTGCCGTTTGACATGCTACGGCTCGACCAACAGCGGTTGGACCGTTACCATCTGCTAGAGCGGACGGGTGATCCCCGCTATGGGACTATCATCTGGGATGCGAAGCCCGGCGACTTAGAAGCGGCGGGTGTGGCGCTCGTCGGGGAATTCGTCAAAGAACACGGTGTCAATTTGATCGTTCTCGGGGATTCGGTCGCTACTCCAGACATCTCCATGCTAGCAGGTCTGGAGTACCACAGTGAATTCCGACTGCCGGGCGGTATTCAGGTTATACGTGAGCATTTTCTCTCGCGAGAGCTGGGCCAAGCTGAGAAACAGTCACTGGCAGCCGAATGGGCCAAGCGTGGCAACAAGGTCCTTGCCCGAGAGGCAACTATCCTGGTGAACCGCGGCGGCAACCCTTTTCTGACGATCCGACAGATTGATGGAGGTGGGCGTGTGGTTTGGCTCGATGCGCACCGTTCGTCCACGCAGATCGAACAGCAGTTGATCCGGAATCTATTCAAGCGATCTATCATTTGGGCGCAGGGCTACGCTCTCTACGTCGAGTACCCCAGAAATGTCATTTTGATCATGCACGACATGGGTAGTTCCGAGAACACGATGGTACCCACGTGGCACTACCGCACGCTGACCGAGGAAGAGATCTCTGTAAACCTCATTGAGCCGCTGAGACGGCACAAAGCGAAGCTGGTGCAGATTGTGAATACGGGCTACGTTGACCGACAGACCCAGAGGGTCTTAAGCCCCTGGAAACAAAACAAAGTAATCGATCATCTCGACGGTAAGACCATTCATGACTACGCGTCCACAAAACGCGGGCTCGATGCCGGAGTTCGAGAAGGTGTGTTCGAAATACAGAGTCACGGCTGGACCCACATGTTGCCCGATCTCGAGTCCCCTCCGGGTCCCTGGTGGAGAGCACCCATGGACGGCGTAGGCGGCTTGTCCTGGTACAACGAGTTCCGGGACCGTCTTCGGGAAAAAGAGATTCCGGCGCTCACACAGAAATTTCACATGCAAAGGTCTATTGAATACATCGAGAAAGACTTCGGTTCGACCCCCCTCTACTTCCGTCCCGGCGGAGGTGCATTTTCCCGGTCCTACTCCAATTACACGCCTGGCATCGCCGCCCAAATGGGGTTCGGCCTGGGACGATTCTCGTCGCCCACCTATCTGGGTAGGGACCTTGTCATCGTCATGGCGCCGGTCATCCAGGCGGTGAGCTGGGCCTTTGACAAGATGCTAACGGCGGCTGACGTTCCTTGGACGGTAGACGGGCCGTGCTTCATTGCCTTTCACGATCGCGATGTTGCCATGGACCCTCCCTCCGTAGAGCGCCTCTTGAGAGATCTCGGTGAAGGAGTTCGCTACATGACCGCGGCTGAATACTGTGCCTATTTGCACGCACGAATAGAACGCGAGACCGTGGAAGACAGGTCCTTGTCGCTCGCGGTCGAGTATGATGAGCACTACTGCCGTTATTTCGCTACGCACCCCTCGCAGTGGACCTTGCACCTGTCCGATCAGATGCGTAGTTCGCTTGAAGCCTCGATGCCGGAAAAGCAAACCGTCAAGATCCCCGAAGGACTCGGGCGTCACTTCATACGCATAGAGTCCGGTCAAGTGTGGGTGGTGGCTGTCCCCGTGTCACGATAACTTTGCTGAGA
>JALLOM010000031.1 GCA_027717865.1 Acidobacteria bacterium AH-259-O06
TGGATGAGGCCACGTGGCTTCGTCATGCCAACCCGTGGAGCGTGTGGACCCGTGCCTCGGTACTGCCGCTCGTGATCCTCGCCGTCTGGAGTCGGGAATGGTTGGGATGGTGGTCCCTGGGACCAGTCGGCGCGTCCATTCTTTGGATGTGGCTCAACCCGCGGATCTTCCGTCGTCCTCAATCGACAGACAACTGGGCCTCTCGAGGAGTCCTCGGTGAAAGAGTCTGGCTCAACCGCGACCGGATTCCGATTCCTCCTCATCATCGCATCGTCCCAAACATTCTCAGCGGAGTCGCCGGAATTGGCGCTCTCCTTGTGATCTGGGGCGTGGTCGATTTGGATATTTGGCCGACGTTGCTGGGCTCAGTCTTGATCTACTGCGGCAAGCTCTGGTTTCTTGATCGCATGGTCTGGTTGTACCAGGACATGATGTCCAACAACGAAGAATATCGAGCTTGGCTTTACTGAGTCGAAGTCCTGCCTAACTCGACGTTCCAGCGGACGCCTTACGGCGCCGCTGAACTGATGACGAATTTGGACTTGTCCAGCATTGAGATCTGGAACCGTCGCGCGTTCCTCAAGCAGAGCATTGCCCTTCTTGGAACCGGCGTCGTTTCCTTCTCGGGCGGGCGTGCAAGCACCTCTGCACTCCCGATTCATGCCCAATCCTTTGGGGGGGTTCACTCAATCGGACTCCGTTTCCAGCAATCGTGTCAAGAGACAATGACGGAGGCCCATTGAGCCCATCGAGTAATTCCCCTTATCTTTCACCCCCTAAAGTCTTAGCATTGAGAAAACATCCACCACAGAGGAGCTTCAGCCTGCTTGGCATCTGCTCGTGGGGCAGGTACTAAATCAAAAGATTGTGTATGTGGAAAGAATATTATATGCAAGAATATCCTTCTCTCGAAGATTTTGGTCATTAACCGGGGCATGAGCGCCTTCGCATTTTTACCACAAACGTGTTTGCCGCAGCCCTCGTAAGTCCGTAAGTCCGGGGATTCCTCGCTGAGCGGTATGGGTGTGCTTATGCAAAGAACAGTTTCATTACTCTTACTCATCCTCTACACCTCCCTTGCCTTTGCCGCCGACCATTGGCCGCAGTTCCGCGGTCCGTCTGGCAACGGTCACTCGGGTGCCCGGGATTTGCCATTACATTGGAGCGAGACCAAGAACGTGGTCTGGAAAACGCCCATACACGACCGCGGCTGGTCCTCGCCAGTCATCTATGGAGATCAAATCTGGGTGACGACAGCCACCCGGGATGGCCACAGACTGTACGCCCTGTGCATAGACCGCGATACCGGTCGGATCATCAAGGACTTGAAACTTTTCGACGTGGCCGAGCCGCAGTTCTGCCATCCGTTTAACTCTTATGCGTCGCCGACTCCGGTGATCGAGGAAGGGCGAGTCTATGTCACTTTTGGTTCGCCCGGCACCGCCTGCATTGACACCAAAAGCTTCAAAGTCCTCTGGGAGCGACGCGACATCGAATGTAATCATTTTCGTGGGGCCGGATCCTCACCCATCTTGTACCGAAACCTCCTGATTATCAATTTTGACGGCAGCGACCATCAATTCGTCATTGCATTGGACAAGCAGACCGGTAGGACTGTGTGGCGGACGAAACGATCCATCGACTTCCAGGATCTGGATGAAAACGGGAAACCCCTGGCCGATGGGGACTGGCGCAAGGCCTTCTCCACGCCCCACGTCGCCATAATCAATGGAAGGTTGGAGCTGATCAGCCTGGGAGCCAAGGCTGCCTATGCTTACAACCCTTTGAACGGCGGGGAAATCTGGCGCGTGGAGGAGCGAGGACAACACTCGGCCAGCACACGGCCGGTGGTCGGTCACGGGATGATTTTCTACCCCACCGGATTCGCCAGAGGCCAGTTATTTGCCGTCCGCGGCGGTGGTAAGGGCCTCATAACCGATACCCATATCGCGTGGAAAGTGAAACGCGGGGTGCCCAATAAACCGTCCATCCTGCTGATCGGCGATCTGATTCACATGATCAATGATACAGGTATTGCCATTTGTGTTGAGGCTAAGACGGGCGAAGTGGTTTGGCAGGCCCGGATCGGCGGCAATTACTCGGCTTCACCTGTCTATGCTGATGGCAAGATCTGGCTCTTCAGTGAAGAAGGTAAGATCAGCGCCATCCAACCGGGATGGGAGTTTAAGATCCTGGCAGAGAATCATCTCGATGATGGTTTCATGGCCTCCGCCGCGATCGTCGGTAAAGCCTTCTACCTCCGCACCAAAACCCACCTCTACCGGATTGAAAACTAGCCACCCCGAGGAACGTCTATCAAATCCAACGGAGATTGACAGGGAATGGCGAAACGGAGAACCTATTCGAGACAGGGAAAAATCGATGAAATCAAATCTTTTGCAAAGGTACTTTCTTCCCGGTCTCGTATTTCAGTCTGTGGTGATCGGTGGAGGATACGGGACAGGCCGTGAATTGGTGGAGTTCTTTCTGACCGATACACCGTTGGGCGGATTGCTCGGAATCGGCATCGCGATGCTCGTATGGAGCCTTGTGGCGGCGGCAAGTTTTGAATTTGCTCGAATCACCCGCAGCTATGATTACAAGAGTTTTTTCAGCCATCTACTGGGCAGAGGCTGGATTGCATTCGAACTGGCCTATTTTTTACTCCTAACGGTGGCCCTGTCCGTTCTTGGTGCCGCTTCCGGCTCAGTTGTCCAGGAGAACTTCGGTATTGATAAGGATATTGGCACAATAAGCATGATGCTGATTATTGGAATTCTTGTCTTTTACGGTAGCTCCGTCATAGAAAATGTCTTGGCGGGATGGTCGTTCGTATTATACGGTACCTATGCGATCTTCGTTTTTTTGTGTTTTTCCAGTTTTGGCGATCAGATTACGACGAACCTGAGCGCTGCTGGTTTGGGAAGCGGATGGTTTAAGGCTGGGGTGACTTATGCCGGTTATAACGTCGCTGCCATTCCGGCAATACTCTTCTGCACTCGCCACATTGTTAACCGCAAGGAGGCTTTGACGGCCGGCCTGTTGGCTGGTCCCATCGCCATGGTACCTGGAGCTTTGTTTTTTTTCGCCGTCATCGGTCATTATCCGGAAATCGTGCAACAGACGGTTCCCATCAACTATATACTGACCGGTATTGGTGCGCCGTATTTTCATTATTTTTTTCAAATCGTTCTATTTGGTACCTTCATTGAGACCGGAACTGCGATGATTCACGCGATCAACGAAAGGATCGCGGAGGTTTATAAGGAAAAGGGCAAGCACATGCCCAAACCACTACGTCCAGCCATTGCTATTGGCATCCTGGTTACAGCGATCTTTGCTGCTTCAACTATTGGATTGGTTGACTTGATCGCGAAAGGATATGGCCTACTTACATATGTGTTTATCGCGGTATTTGTCGTGCCGGTGCTCACCTTAGGCATGTGGAAAATTTGCAGGTTGAAAAGGTGACCTCTTTTCCCCTCCAGAACATAATCGCTCCGAAAAAGGAAATCCCTATTCCCTATTCCCTATTCCCCTAACCCTCACATTGTCACAGAGCTTTTTTTGTTTTGCATTTCCCACGCTGCGGGATTAATTTTCGTCAGTATGAATTGCCGCTGATCTTTTTTCTTGCCTTGAGTAGTTCGCGAGCGAGACGTAGAATCCTCACAGGTTTGTGAGAAACGCCACGAAGGGGACTTTCCTCACTCCGTCAGATAGACGCCGAAGCTAGTTGTGGGCTCGGCAATCGGCTGCTGGATAGTCACCCGCCCGCCCTGTTCGAGGCCGTCCCGATAGACTTGCGTTGGGCAAACCCCACCCCAGTATCGCGTCCGCACGCCTGGGTGCAGGTACCGGTAAAACGCTTGTAACTTGGGATCCCCTTTCCACACCAGTGCATACGATTCCTGGAGTGTCCTCTCCTGCTCATCGAGCTTCTGGTAAAACCCATCCAACACACCTGCGAAATACGGCTGCCGCTCCTTATTGGAGCGTATCTCGTGGGCTGCCTTGTATTCACCCCACAAACGGTCGAGCAGCTTCAAGAGGTAGTGGTAGACGTATTCGCCCATGTCCAGGTTGGCAGGCGTACCAAAAATCTGCAGCACCGATCCCGTCCGATCGCGCAAAGCGTCATAACTGTGTGCCCAGAGCACTTCCACGAAGAAAAACTCGTTCAAAATCGACCCCAACCAGAGCTCGTAGGGCATCCGCCGCCCCTTGACGTTTCCGAGGCTACGCGTACTAAACTGGCGCTCCTCGTCTAACTCCGTAAGATCGATGCTGTACTTGAGCAGCAAATACCGCGCCTTCTGAACAGCAGCCTGAGCCTCGTGCTCATTGGGGCTGGTGGAAAGCGAGAGTAACTTCTGCAGCCGTCGCAAAATCTTCTCGTCTCCGGCAACGGGGCCCTGTGTATTCCTAAACTCGTCCCGTCCGGTCTTTGCCTGGGGGATACAGCGCAGCCGCTTGCACGCCTGTTGAAAAGCCGATCCGTGGGGACCTTCATCCACCACCTTTAAGATTTCCTCCACATACTGGTGGGCCATCTCATGGCGCAATGTATCCATCACGGAAAGCCAGGGGTCCTGTATGATATGGGCTTCGGAAATGGTTAACGTTTGCCTTGCACCGTCCCAGCGCCCGAGCTCGTGCTCTCCATGTCCCACTCGAATCAGGGGCCCTTTGAGCGCTCCTGATAGATATTCCTCGTTATAATACCGCCACCAGAGATAGAGCTTCCGGTTCCAAATGTTTCGCAACTCCCCCTTCAGTGCATCAGCCTTTTTCATCGGGCAGTGTGCAGCTTACTCCTTCTGCAGACCAGGGTCTCCTTGCGAAGCCATCCACTGCTTGAGTTCGTTCCGCATTCTCTCCAGAATCTGCTGCATTTCCGGTTTGTCTGCGATGTTATGCAGCTCGTTAGGGTCGGTCTGGAGATCGTAGAGTTCCTCGGCCGGATGGTGCTGGATGATGTCCACCAGCTTGGCGGCTTCTGGGTGGTTTTTCGCCCTTTTGATCCACGTGTCCCAGACCGCCTTATGGCTGTCGGGAATGCCTGGGACTTTTGTGAAGTGTGTCGTCCAGGTGTTCTCCGGTCGCAGGTTCAGAACATACTTATAGCGCTGGTCACGCACGCATCGTTGGGGAAAGACATTCATTTGTCCGTCGCCGCTGTGGCTGGCAAAGATCCGCTGCCGAAACGTCTCGGTTTGCCCGAGAAGAACATCTCGAAAGCTCCGTCCGTCCAGGTTTACTGGCGGCTTGGCAGCGGCGATCTCAATAAAGGTGGGGGTTATGTCCACAAAAGAGACCAAGGCCTCGCACAGGGTACCCGGCTTGATCTTTCCCGGCCATCGGGCGATAAACGGCGTGCGGATGCCCGTATCATACACTGTCCACTTACTGTGAGGCCATTCAGACCCCTGATCGGAAGTGTAGATGAACAGCGTGTTGTCCTGGTAGCCACGCTTCTTCAAGGAAGCCAAAACCTCTCCGACCCGCTCGTCCATCGTGGTAATGTCCTGATAGTAGTTGGCCAGCGCTTTCCGAGTCGTCGGTGTATCGACCATGTAGCGTGGGACCAGCAGCTGTGCCGGGTCATAGCTACGGTTCTTTTCCCAAGTCACGTGAGGACCGTTGTCAGCGAGAATCAGGCACAACGGCTGGTTCCTTTTGCTTTGGGCATGGTCGGCCAAGAACCTGTCCACTACTTGCGTGTCCAATCCCTCCTGACGGTAGCGACGAGGTTGCTTCGGGTTCCGGGGAAGAGTTGCCTGCAAATACTCGAAGTCAAATACTTCCTTGGGCTTGACGTGTACTTTGTTGGCCAGGACAACTCGATATCCCAACGCTTTGAGATAGGTGGGCAACGCCTTGATATCAGGCCGGCAAGTCGAGTGGTTGGCCATCGCGCCGTTCCGGGCGGGGTATAGACCAGTGTAGATTACGGCGCGTGATGGAGCACACGTCGCTGAGGCTGCGAACATCCGGGTAAAGCGCATACCTTCTGAGGCAAGGGCGTCGATGTTGGAGGTTCGGATCGTTTTGTTACCATAACACCCGGCAAACTCCACCCCGTGGTCGTCGGAAATGAACATCACAATATTGGGCCTGCTCTCAGGCGAGGAGATGACTTTCGCCCAGGTCGCCGAAGCCAAACAGGCTCCACCCACAATGAGCAGCCCCAACAGTGATAACCTCTTTGCCCTATGGCGGTCTGAGTACATCTTCTTATCCTTCCATTTCAGTATGACGCTAGCCGAAATGGATGTTGTCCAGCCACAACAGGGTATCATGTCAGTCCGCTTCCCAAAGCTGAACTTGGCTCAAAAAATCAGTCAGGCTCCGTTCTTTTTTTGGACGTCGTCAGCCCGTTTAAAATTTGCAGGGCGGAGGCGGCGGGCGAGACAAGTATTGGTTGACGAAACTTGATTGGGTATCCGAAAATCTGCAGGCTTGCCTGGCCCGGTTGCCCGTACTAGCGCCAGAATCAAGACACTTAACAGAGACAGGAAAAAGAAAAGTGCCGGGACCTTTTGTGCATCGACCGTCCGAAGGTCAAAACTTCTTCAAGCTGCAACGTCTAATCATAAACCTTACTCGTAGCGCAAGCACTCAATGGGATCCAGGCGTGACGCCTTCACAGCCGGCCAGACTCCGAAGATGAGGCCGACGCAAACCGCCACCATAAAACCAGTGATCACCGCCCATATTGGAATCGAGGCCGGCAATTCTGGAAGGAACCAGATCACAACATAGCTGACCAAAATGGCAACCAGAATTCCGAGAACACCTCCCACCGTGGTCAGGGTGATAGCCTCGAAAAGAAACTGAGAAGCAATGTCCTGGCGCTTGGCTCCGATCGCTTTGCGCACTCCGATCTCCCGGGTGCGTTCAGTCACTGAAACCAGCATAATATTCATGACCCCGATTCCGCCCACCATAAGGCCTACTGCAGAGATGGCAATGGCAACAAGTCCAATTCCCCCCACAATGGCGTCGAATTGATCGACCAGTTTGTCAAATGTGGTGATATCAAAGTCATTGGCCTGATCGCTTCTCAGCCCCCGCTGCCGGCGCAAAATCATCTCGGTGTGATCAAGAGCTGTTTGAAGTTGCCCTGATCTGGCCAGAATCATGATCAGTAAGAAATCGTCTCTGGGGGAAAGTTTGCGAAAGGTGCGGTATGGAATCTGGACCAGATTATTTTCATCGTTTTCGCCGAAAAAAGTCGCTTTGCGCTTCTCCAATACGCCGACCACGGTAAAGTTATGGCCTCCAATTGTGATGGCTCGGCCAACCACTCGCTGATGATGAGGAAACAAGGCTTCGACAACGTTCACCCCTAGAACACAAACCGCCTTGTGATGCAGATTGTCCGCTTTAGTGATAAACCTTCCTTCCGAGAGAGCTGCGTTGTAGGCATGGATCAGATTCGGTGATGCCCCTTGAAGGTCAGCCCTGCGGTAAGTTTGTCCTCGGTACTGGATGGTTGAGTTGAAGCGCCAACCGAACCCCCAGTACGCTACATCCTTGATGGAATCGCTCTGAGTTTTGAGTGCTTCAGCATCCTCTACAGTTAATGGGTCTCTGATCCACTCCTTTCGATCTCGCGGTCCGATCTGTGGTCCGGTGCTCAGGTGGAAGGCATAGATGTTATCTGTGCCATATTCCTCCACAAGGGAGAGAATGTTGCTCCGCATTCCCGTCAGGATTGAGGAAATTACAATGACGGTCATCACTCCGATAATCACCCCCAGGACCGTCAGGAAACTGCGCAGTGGGTGGCTGCGCAGTGTATTCAAACCCATCCTGATGTTTTCCAGGTATTGCGTTTTATTCATCGTTCTGCCGCGATCGCCACGATCGGATCTAGTTTCGAGGCCTTCATGGCCGGATAGATCCCACAGATAATGCCGATTCCCCCGGACACGCCGATGGCCAGGATGATGTATCCAGCGCTAATCCTCATGGGGATCGGCGTTGAGACTTCCACTGTCCGTGCGATAATCGAGGCCAGCCCTAACCCGAGTACCCCGCCCAGCGATGCCAAGAAAAAGGACTCTATGAGGAATTGATAGAGTATGTCTCGGCGACGGCCTCCGAGGGCCTTGCGAAGACCGATCTCAAAGGTGCGTTCGGTGACGGAAACGAGCATGATGTTCATGATAACGACCCCCGCCACCACCAGTGAGATCAGCGTAACAGGCGTGATGACCATGGCGACGGCTCCTACAAACTCCTTCACTATAGAGTTGATCTCTTCACTTGAAACCAGCCCAAAGTCCTCCTCCTCATTCGGCTTTAACTTGTGACGAATGCGCATGGCCACACGAACCTGGTCAAGGGCCGATTCAAAGCTTTCTTGATTGGTGGATGATCCCCGGATGGTGATGGTTCTGCGGGACCCGAAGATCTTCCGGTAAGTGGTGATGGGAAGATAGACGACGCTGTCAAGACTCACACCGAAGGCCGACCCCAGTTTTTCTAAAACCCCGACCACTTGCAAGCGTTCGTTGCGGATCTTGATTTCACGTCCCAAGGCGTCCAGATTAGGGAAAAACTTCTCCTTTAGGTCCCAGCCAATTACGCACACAAAACGGGAATGGTACTCTTCATGTCGGGAAAAGAAACGCGAGCCAGAGGAATTTCAAGGAGTCTTTGTGGTGAATGAGGGCAAGGCTGAGTTCATCGAGGTGAAGACCGGAATTACGGGCGACACTGAAATCGAAGTGCTCTCGGGATTGAAAGAAGGAAATGAGATCATCACGGGCAGTTATAAAGCCCTCCGAACCCTAAAGGAGAGAGATGCCGTCAAGATAGAGAATGAGGCGAACCGGTAAAGCCTGGATAGCACTTTGATTCATTCTTGCCACATCAACAAGGACATCACTGTCAACCAAAACTCCCATTTGCTCACGCCCTGGGGTTTTCTCGCAGCCGGTTAACCGAGCCGGGGCGGTGGTTCGTCCTCGTGCCGTGCCTTGTACTTCCGCACCAAGTACATCAATGCCACGAAGTCGTACAAGGCGTGCACGATGATGGCCAACAGGAGGTTATTGTAGACCATGGAAAGCCAGCCAAGGTAAAGCCCAATCAAGCTCGCAAGCGCGGCATAGGTCGGTGTAATGAAATGAGCAAGCCCAAATAGCGTACTCGCTACCGCTAAGGCCAGCCACGGGTTGAACAAATTGGCAAGAGTGGTCTGGATGACTCCGCGGAATAGAGCTTCCTCGCCGAACCCGGCCAAAATCGAGATCAGGGCTAACTCGAAGTCCGAACAGCCAGCGAACAGGGGGACGAGCGTCTCCTCGACCTCGCGTAATAGCCGATGAAAGGGCCCCCATTGTGAGCGTATGCACCACAATAATGCCAAGAGCGGAAGGCACGTGGCGACCAGTCCCCGAGCCACGGCTTGCCACCTGAGATGGATTTGTTCAAACGGCGGATAGTCGAGCAGCCAGCCCAGACCGCACGCCAGCGCCAGGAGGGCTCCCTCGAAGATTATCGCCGGCCATACAATGTTGCAGAATGGTGGTGGCAAAGGAATGTGTTGTTTATAGGTAGAACGAAAGGATTTCCAATTATTACTTCTGACGGCTCGAAGCTGGCCTATATCGTCAGGCGCGAGCGTCGCAAGTCACCAATCTAGGTTGTGCTCTCCAATTTCCGGCTGAAGACATCTGAGAGTTGCGCAATTCCAAAGAGCTTAACTGGTCAGGCTTTACTGCGCCGTTTTCCTTTTGCCTTTCCCTTTCCTGTCCTGCTTCAGCTCCTCCCGTACCTCTTTCATCGCAGCGTTAGCCTTTCTACGATCGACGCCAAGATTTCTCAGGACTTGACCCAGGCCTTGGTCATGCAACCCTTGAAGGACCTGGTTTCGATCCAGCCCCAGCTTTTCTGAGACCATAATCGCCGAGGTAAACTGGCCAAAATTTCGAGCACGCTGCTTTCATAAAGAGACTGCAGCTGCCGGCTGTCCATGGCGGTGATGCTCTGGAGCTTGCCAAACGCGCCGGATTTCAGATTAGCCCTGGATAAGGACTTTTTCTCTCGCTTGCGATTCCGATCGGGGGCTCGGCGTTGAGCGCGCTGATTCCGACCAGCTTTTTGCCGGCCAACAGTAGATTTTTGGCCTCCTCGGCCTTTTCCCTTTCCCTGAGCCCATAAGTCGGCCGAAGAAGCAAAGAATAGTGCGGCTATTGCAAGAATAACCAACAATTGTTTTCGCACCCTGCCCTCCTTTAACGTTATTTAAAAGATGCAAAGGATTGGTAAAGGTATCAAGCTGGTTTCAGGACAGACCGGCAATGATGTTCCGGTATTCCTCTTCTGTGAAGGCGCGAAGCGTCTGGGTGCGTGCGTTGCCCAGTGATGCTGTGGAAAGCATTAACCTGGCATAGGTTTCATCATCTGGCACCTCAACAACCGTCATCAAGTCATACGATCCCATCGTCATGTAAAAAGTTTTCACCTCACCCCCTGCTGCGCTCACGGCCTGCTTGAACTGGTCCAGTCGGGAAGGACTGTCCTTGACATTCTCAATCCCTTTCTGGGTCCAGTTGATCAGTGTGATATAAGTTGGCATGGTTTTACCTCCTTGTGTAAACCTTCAGATTGTGGGAAGAACCCTTCAGCAGCGATCTTAACAGAGTCTGTATCACCTCACAATCATTTCAAAAGACTAATAAGGGGACTTCCTGATTGCAATCGCATCGCCGGCGGAGCAACTCCGCTACCCGTGAAGCCCCGTGCCTTGAGCGGCAGCTGGCACGTTTTGAAAGAGTTTGGTGAACTCTGCCAGAATGGAATGTGTAAGCGAGAGTTGACAATTCCTTGGCAATTCGAGTCCCCGTGTAATCGTACCCTCATTTCTAAGGCACACTCTAACTGCTTGGCTGGCAAAAAGTTAGGCTGTATTGCCCGGTACATACTCGTGTCATGGCATAGCTCGTGCTAGGATGTGTTTTCCACCTTGAATTATGAGTGGTAAGATTGCGTATCCGATATTGCTTGGCAGTGCCCTACTTCCTATTATTTGCGCTAGTGCGCATGGCGGTGATATTACACGCCAGCAATTGCCTGCATACTATTACCCCATCCCATTGGTGGGAGAAAAGAAAGCGCCAGACAAATTGAGTGGATTCAAAGAGATGCAGAAATATGCCACCACGAGATCGGCAGGGTTCTTTGTGAAAAAGATGGGGAAGAATTATTTCACAGGTGAGATCGCGCCGGTCGTTCTCCACGCCCTGTACAATGCGTTTGTGCCCAGGAAATCCGGTGACATAGAAGTGAAGAGCCGGATGTCAATATTGGATCAGACGGCCAACAGGCTGATTGGTCAAGAGAAGCAGCGGCTCATGAAATGGACCGGGAAGGTGTCTCCTTCCTTGCCCATCGTAGGAAATATTGTGGCCGACCTCCTGCAAAGCCAAAATCTAAATCTATCTCGTGGCATTCCACACTACAAAATGCATCTAAAAAAGCCTGTGGCGCCTGAATACAAATTGGGTGGATACTCATTTTCCGGCGGTGTAGAAATTCGCCTTGCAGGCAGAGAATTTTACGAAACACCTATCGCCGCATTCCGCTATGGAGATGGAGACGAGAGATTTAGTGTGAATGTTTACGGCAAACAGGCTAGATTTAGTATGGACACAAAACACGTGAAGGCGGACGTGAAATGGAACTCACGAGGCATGAAATTCAAGGTGGATCTGCTGTTCTAGTCGGTAAGCCTTTCGCCCACCATTTTATTTCAGGTTGAATTGTGAAATCGTGGTAAGTTTGAGGCGTTCAGGATCAACGGCATGGTTGAACTCGCCCAAAAGCTCCCGAATGGCCACCTCATTAACGCCGATCTTGCTCCAACCACAATAGATAGTCGCTCCTGGAATCTCTGGCATTTCGCCTCTTTGTGGGCGGGGATGAGTGTTTGCATCCCCACTTACATGCTGGCGGCAAGTATGGTTCAGGCAGGAATGAATTGGCAAGAAAGTCTGCTTGCGATTTTCCTGGGCAATGCCATAGTTCTGATTCCCTTGATCCTCAACGCCCATGCCGGCACCAAATACGGCATTCCCTTTCCTGTTTATGTTAGGGCCTCCTTTGGGATCACTGGAGCCCATATTCCCGCTCTTTTAAGATCCTTGGTGGCCTGCGGTTGGTTTGGAATTCAGACATGGATTGGAGGGACGGCGATCAATGTCATCATTGGCATCCTGTGGGCAGATTGGCAGCAACTCGGTGATGGGTGGGAATTTATGGGATATGGACTTTCTGATTATTTAGGCTTTTTCATATTCTGGCTGATCAACATGTATTTTGTATGGGCCGGGACCGAATCCATTAAATGGCTCGAGACCCTGGCTGCTCCCTTCCTGATACTGGTGGGGATTTTGCTTCTTGTTTGGGCCTCCACAAAGGTGGGTGGAATTCACACCATCCTGGAAAAATCAGATGAATTGGTTCAATCCAAGGGAGACATGCCCTTTTCCCAATTTCTCCTGACCCTCTTTATTCCCTGGCTCACAGCCATGGTCGGATATTGGGCCACTCTTTCCCTTAACATTCCTGATTTTACCCGCTATGCCAAGAGCCAGAGGGATCAGATGTTAGGTCAGGCTATAGGACTTCTGACCAGCATGCCTTTGTACGCGTTCATTGGAGTGGCTGTAACCAGTGCCACCGTCATCCTTTACGGCGAAGCCATCTGGAACCCTGTCAAGCTCCTGGCGAGGATAGAGTATCAAAGTCCTGTGCTGGGGCTCCTTGCAATGCTCGTTCTGGTGGTGGCCACTTTGAGCACCAACATTGCAGCCAATGTGGTCGCTCCAGCCAACAGCTTTTCCAACCTAATGCCGCATAAGATTAACTTTCAGATGGGCGGCCTAATTGCGGGTGTCATTGGCATTCTCATTCTGCCCTGGAAACTACTGGACATGTACCAGACGTGGCTTATTAGCTATTCTGGATTCTTAGGCGCGATTGGAGGCATTATCATCTGTGATTATTGTGTGATTCGTAGAAGAATTCTCAATCTGCAAGATCTTTACAGTGAAGAAGGAGAATACACCTACAGCCGGGGATTCAACAATAAAGCCCTGCTGGCTATGGCGGTGGGTATTCTTATTGCTCTGGCCGGGAAAGCCCATCCCACACTGGAATTCCTCTTTAACGGAGCCTGGTTCTTTGCCACAGGAGCTTCCTTCTCCATTTACCTCTTTCTGATGCGAGACACGGCCCCTTTAGAAGCAGAAGATGTTTGGTGATTTGAGCCTTTCCTTAATGCAAAGGGCAGCAGGGCATCATAAGCGGCTCGCCATTATAGATGGACAGGGAAGATACAGCTATGCTGATTTACTCACTGCTGCCCAAAAGGTAGCTTCGTGCTTACTCACGGATAAACATGACCTGGGGGAAGCGCGGGTTGCTTTTATGGTTCCTCCGAGCTTCGATTATGTTGCAGTGCAGTGGGGGATCTGGCAGGCAGGAGGAATTGCGGTTCCACTTTGTCCCTCTCACCCTCGACCGGAAATAGAATATCTAATTCGTGATGCCGCTCCGCAAATTGTTGTCTCCCATCCAGTGTTTGAAAACAAATTGCGCCCGACAGCCAAGAGCCACAATGCTGGTTTTCTTTTAACTTCAGCGGCTGCCAACACGACGGAACGGTCCCTTCCAAATGTCAATGTGGATGGCAGGGCCATGATCTTGTATACGAGCGGCACAACCAGCGCACCCAAAGGGGTCGTCATGACGCACCAAAACATAACGGCGCAGATCAAAACCCTGATAGACGCCTGGGAATGGACAGCCGATGATCACATCGTGCATGTGCTGCCCCTTCATCACACGCACGGCATTGTCAATACACTGTTGTGTCCTTTATGGGCGGGAGCAACCTGTGAGATATTGCCCAAGTTTGATGCCGAGAAAGTATGGGATCGGTTTGTCAATAGTGATTTAACACTGTTTATGGCAGTCCCTACGATTTACGTGAAACTGATTGCAAGCTGGGATAAGGCAACGGTAGAAGAACAAAAAAGGATGTCCAAGGCTTGCGCTGACTTGCGTTTAATGGTGTCGGGGTCAGCAGCCTTACCGGTGACTGTTCTTGAGAAATGGAAAGCAATAACTGGACATACCTTACTGGAGCGCTACGGCATGACTGAGATCGGTATGGTGTTGTCTAACCCTCTTCATGGCGAACGAAGGCCCGGCTTTGTAGGTGTCCCACTGCCTGGCGTCAAAGTAAGAGTCGTCGATGAATCGGGTCAGCAAATAAAGAAGGAAGGAAGACCGGGGGAGATACAGGTGAGAGGGCCCATTGTTTTTCCGGAATACTGGGGGAAGCCGGAAGCTACTCGAAAGGCGTTCCGTAATGGTTGGTTTTGCACCGGGGATGCGGCGGTAGTCGAAAGAGGCTACTACCGGATTCTGGGTAGAAGTTCGGTAGATATTATTAAAACCGGGGGTTACAAAGTCTCCGCTTTAGAGATCGAAGAGGCATTAAGAACTCATCCAGCGATAAAAGAATGTGCTGTAGTGGGTGTCGACGATCGGGAATGGGGCGAAAGAGTCGGTGCCGCCGTCATACCAGAGGCGGGTTCTTCATTGTCACTTGATGATCTGCGCCTCTGGGCAAAAAAGGAGCTGGCAAGCTATAAAATACCAACCCGTCTCTTGCTGCTGGACGAACTGCCCCGCAACGCAATGGGTAAGGTCACCAAGGGAGAAATCAAGAGATTGTTTGAGGGGCCGTGTCTTTAAAGACACGGCCCCTCTCTATTTTTTCTTTCGAGTTTCAGCCGCGAATTCCCCGATTTGGTTTCGCTCTTCTGGTGTAAGGCCGTAGAACTCGACGCCTATCGAATTCGAATACTTTCCCTCATGTTCGACCCTCTGGGACGTTACGACCCTTGCAAGTATACTCAGTTGTTCTGATGGGGACACAGCAAGTTTTAACTCTATTTCGTCCCCTACCTTCAGCGCAAGAGTAGATTCAAATCGCAGTCCGCCGGCACTAATATTCACGGACTCGGAGGGATAGACTTCTCCGGAGACAAGCCGACTATTAGCAGCTTGAACGACGGAGAACGAAAAAGAGACCGGCGATCTAGCCCTGAAGAATTCCCTCCTCTGCAGCGCCACCGGTTCACTGGGCAGTGAGGTGGTCACATGCTCATTCCTGGGACCGGTGACTGCAATGACCTCAACATCACTGAAGTACACCGCTTCTTCATCCCAATATTTTAGCCGGACTCGTTCTCCCCGTTTGAGGGCCGACTGAGAGCCCGGTTTGGAAAGCTCTAGCTGGACTGAGTCTTCAGAGACTTTGCTCACAGAGGCGACGAGCTGCTCTTTCGGCCCCAATAGAGCTGACTCTATTGATACAGGAAGCGCCTTCTTGAGACGATGCTTGGGACTTTTGCCTTGTTTACTCATCTTGCATTATCCGATTCTAATAAAAAGCCAATCGAATTGACAGGAAATCTTACTTGTCCAATCGCATCTTATTGTGCGTCAAGCAGTTGCTTTCTTATTGCGAGGCACTTAGCTGGCCAACAGTCGATGAAGCCAAGAAAGAAGTTTGTTCAATCAATTTGAGTCAATTAGAAACTCAATGCATCTGAATAGTTAAAGGTCAGAGACCTTTGGTATAAGGAAGTCCGGTCGCACGCTTGACCGCTCTTTCCTGATCGCTCATCAAGGCGGTAGAAGCGATGAGAAAACATAACTTTATCGTCGAGAACGATCTCAATGGCCGGCCCGTCGATTTGGTTGTGGCAATTCCCTCTTACAACGAGGCCGACAACATTGGCTTCGTGGCCAGCCAAGTTGCAAGGGGATTGCAAGGATACCATCCTCACCTTAATACCGCTATCATCAACGCCGACAACTTTTCTAAAGACGGCACCAAGGATGTGTTCCTGAAAACCGAAAGCGGTAGGGTGCCCAAGGTCTACCTTTCAACGCCTCCGGGAGTCACAGGAAAAGGCAACAACTTGTATAACTTGTTTACATACCTGTCCTTTTATCGACCGAGAGTAGTGGTGGTCGTGGATGCCGACCTACGTAGTATTCAACCCAGCTGGCCTCGTTCTCTGGCCGAACCGGTCGTCAATGGCTATGACTTCGCAGCACCGATTTACAGTCGAAACGAGTACGATGGAACGATTACCAACCATCTCTGCTATCCCTTGATCTACGGTCTGTTGGGCAAGAAGGTTCGTCAACCGATCGGAGGCGAATTCGCTTTTTCCGGAAGACTCATGGATCATTGGCGCACTAGGACCTGGGAAGAGAATGTTCGTCAATATGGGATCGACATCTTCATGACTATTGAGGCTCTTCTTGGGAATTTTCGCGTGGCCCAGGTGGCACTGGGGTGCAAAGTTCACAAACCCAGTGCTCCCAAGTTGGGTCCGATGTTCACGCAGGTTGTCGAAACTTTATTCAGCAGGCTGCTGCAATCAAAAGACCAATGGAGCGGAAAGTTCAGTCAACCCGATATACCACTCATACATGGCTGTGTCCAACCGGTCACTGAACCTCAGGGATTGAGTATCGATTATAAGCGTATGAAGCGACAGGCAATTGGGGAATTTGCATTCAGCAAGAGTTTAATCCTCCGGATTCTTCCTCACCAGAGGGGACGAAGGGTGAAACAGATGTTTGAAGCTCAGCGGCTTCGACTGTCCAGCTCGCTGTGGATGAGCATCGTTTACGATTTTCTCTGCGCCTATGACCGGTCCAAAAATCGTGCCGAGAAGCTCGAGATTCTGGAAGCTCTCAAGCCTCTTTATCTGGCCAGAGTTGTCTCTTTTATCCGAGAAACCTTAGAGTTCAACCACGTGGAATCTGAGAACAAGATTCTTCGTCAAGGAGAGATTTTTCGCTCTCATCGGCAGGCCCTTATTCGGAAGCTTACTCTCCAATCGGCAAAATCGACTGGCTCCTAA